>NZ_DOEM01000012.1:0-21810 GCF_003533255.1 Pediococcus sp. | reverse complement strand
ATTCTTGACCTAAATCCAAAACCTTCCAAAGCATCATCCGGAGACAAAATACCTATTAACATTAAAAAAGCAAGTGCACATAAAATGATGGCGTTCGGTGTGGTAATTTCCATAGCCATTAGCACAAAAGTAACAGCTAACGTTATTAGCACAATCGCAATTTGCAAAGTCGTGTCATATCACTCCATTTCTAAAACTTATTAGAAGAAAATTGAATTTGGAAATTCTCAAACACAAAGTTATCCTTTACTAATTAAATGATTTTAAAATCGGCTTTTTGTGAGAAATATCTTTTCATTTCAAACGTCAGTTACTTTTAACGTTGAAGAAAATTGTAATATATACTTATGAACTAACGTGGGAGATAAATTGAGGATTTAACACGAAGTTTCGTCAAATTTGAATACTTCGTGAATTGCTAATGATAATTATTAGCAATTTGCGAGCAAAAAGATGCGATCAAAGTCAAAACTGACTTTGATCGCATCTTTAACAACATCTATTATTCACTTTTTTTATTCCACTTCGAATTCATTTAAATAAACACTAAATGGTTGTAATGCTTCGGCTTCATAACGTCGCTTGAAATCAGCAATTTCTTGTGCAGAGTTTGTTGCCGGATCTAATTGTAATTTTTCTGCTGGTAAAGGTCGATTATTACGAATTTTCACATCAATTATAACTGGGCCTTCAACTTTAATTGCCGTATCAAAGGCCGCGACCAATTCTTCATGAGTACAAGCTGTAATACCTAAGGCGCCCATTCCTTGTGCAATCATTGCATAATCTGCACCCTGCAAGTCGACGCCAAAGAATTTTTGCTTTTCATCTTCTTGTTCATCTTTAATAAAATCAAAGCTTTCATTTGAAAAAACAACGTTAATGATGTGTAGTTTTTCCTTCACTTGAGTTAAAACATCTTGCATCACCATTGAAAACGCACCGTCACCCGTCAAATTGAAGACTTGCCGATCAGGATAAGTCAGCTTTCCTGCAATTGCAGCACCCACACCGTATCCCATCGTAGCAAACAGGGCAGAAGTGGTAAATTTTTGTTTTGGATTCATATTCAAGAATCGCAAACTGTTCATCGTCACATCACCCACATCAATCGCAAACACATCATTACCAGTGGCCACACGATTAATTTGTTTGAAAACTGAACCTACTTCCAAAGGCTCTGTTTTTTTACCAGCTAATTGTTGGAGATAGGCACGCCAATTCTTCATATTAGCCACACAAGCCTCATAAAAAGGCCGATGTGCCACTTCTTTACTTTGCGCGACTAATTGGACCATTGTTTGTTTGGCATTGCTGAGCAACGGTACATCCACATCATGTCGCTTACCAATTTTGGCAGAATCAATGTCGACTTGAATAAATTTTGCTTCTGGTTTAAACAGATCCTTCGTCCGCCCGAACGGAAAATCAGCACCGATCATCATAATGAGGTCTGCTTGCTCCAAAGTTTCATTACCAGGCTTAGTCGAAACCCGGTAAGCCGATCCCATGTTACCTTCAAAATCATCCGGAATAATTCCCTTTGAAATTGACGACATCACAACTGGTAGTTTGAGATGTTTTGCCAAAGCAATCAATTCATCGGTTGCGCCTTTAACTCCGATTCCCGCAAAAATCACGGGTCGGTTTGCTGTTGAAATTAGATCAATCGCCTTTTTCACCATTTGACTATCCGGAGCTGGTAAAACTGGTTGCACATAACTATGTCCAGATGACCAAAACTCGCTTGGAATTTCTTTGGTTCCCAAGTCATTAGGAATCGTGACTACTGCCACGCCATTTTCTTTATATGCCCGCCGAATTGCTTCGTCCACCACATGTGGCAAGCTTTCCGCCGTCATGACTGTTCGGTTATAAACAGAAACATCCGCAAACATTGGATTTTCATTCATTTCTTGGAAAGAATCCCAGTTCATGTCAGCAGTCCTAACCTGCCCAATTAGTGCCAATACTGGCACATGATCCATTTGGGCATCATACAAACCATTAAATAAATGCGTGGCACCAGGACCAGCTGATCCGAAACAAACGCCTAACTTTCCAGTTAATTTTGCATGGGCTGTGGCAGCGAACGCACCAATTTCTTCATGACGAACCTGAATATAAGCAATCTTATCCTTTTCGACTCGTAACGCATCCATCGTACTATTAATTGATCCGCCTGGAATGCCGTAAACCTGCTGAACATCCCAGTCTTCGAGTACTTTCATCATCGCAATACCAGCATTAATTGTTTCACCCATTATTAATCCTTCTTTCTAGTTTTGATTTATTGTCGTTATAACTGCATACCTATGGGTGTAGTATCTCATGAAGTAAATACGCGTGTAAAAGAAAACGCTCTCATTAGTTTATACAAAAAATGAGACCACAACAAAACCTATGTCTTCGTTGAGATCTCGTTCATATTTCCAAAATGTTATTTTTAAACCGTAAAAAAAAGCAGATTCTGAGCCTAGTCACAACTATGCTCAGAATCCGACCGTCTTTTTTCACTTTCATTTTTCTAGTTATTATAGAGTTTGAAAAATTAACCAAACGTTTAAAATAACTAGGACAATTGCAGCAACCCAAGCACAGACATTGACCCATGTTCGGTTGGCAAACTCACCCATCAGTTTCTTGCTACCCGTAAAAATAATTAGTGGGATCATTGCAAACGGTAATGCCACACTCAAAAATACCTGTGAGAACGTCAGTAAGTTTTCAATTTGTGATTCATTTCCGTGATAGTAAATGGCAAATCCTAAAACAGGAATAATGGCCAGCAACCGGGTTAACAAACGCTGTGCCCATAACGGCATCCGCAACCGAATGAAACCTTCCATGATAATCTGTCCAGACAAGGTTCCAGTAATAGTGGAGCTTTGACCAGATGATAACAAGGCAACCGCAAACAGCATACTCAGTACCGGACTTGCGACCGCACCAACAATTTTTGAATTACCTAAAGCGTTGTATAAGTCGACGAAACGGCCTAAGTCTGAATTGGTACCAAAGAACAATGCAGCTCCTAAAATCAAAAGTAAACAGTTGACGACAAAAGCCATCGTTAATTGCATATTGGAATCAGCGACTGTGTACCGAATTGCACTGCGCACACTCTTCCGATCATTACGATCAAAATTACGTGTTTGAGAAATGGATGAACCCAAGTACAAATTATGAGGCATAACCGTGGCACCCACAATTCCTAAGCCAATATACAACATTGATTTGTTCGCAATAATATCTTTTCCGGGAACAAATCCACGCAGAATTTCTGGTACATTTGGTTGTGCCAAAATAACTTCATACAAGAAAACAAAGAGAATTACAGCAACCAGTGTCGCTACGATTGCTTCAATTTTTCGAAATCCTAGTTTCATTAACAGCAATAGCAGCAAAACATCAAATGCTGTAATGATAATACCGACAATCAGTGGGAACCCAAACAGCAGCTCCAACGCAATCCCTGATCCAATAATTTCCGCAATATCGGTAGCCATAATGGCTAGTTCTGTGATAATAAATAGAATGATACCACCGAGTTTGGAAGTCTTTTCTCGGGTAAGTTGCGCTAAATCACGACCAGTTACAATTCCCAGCCGAGCAGCCATTGCTTGTAACAGCATCGCGATTAAACTTGAAATCAAGATGACACTAATTAACCGGTATTTAAACTGAGCTCCACCAGAAATTGAAGTAATCCAGTTACCTGGGTCCATATATCCTACTGAAACTAAAACTCCAGGTCCTAAGTACGCCAAAAATGTTTTTAGAACTCCTGCATTTTGCGGAACTTCGACACTTCCGTTAATTTCATCTAAAGATTTACTCGCGCCACCAGTAGATGAGATCATGTGGTGTGTTTTGTGACCTGTTGTTGAATCCTTTTGTACCGAACTCCCCTGTACTGCTTGTGACTGTCCGTCACCATTTTGGATCTTTACTTCTTTAATATTGTCTTGGTTGTCTTTCTTTGCCATGGCATTTCCTCTTTTCTAACATTCTCAAAATCCAATCTCTGAATTATCGAACTACGATTACGGAAACGTGTGCCCGTTTTGCAATTCTTAATCCTACCGCTCCTGGTACACGGTGGCTTGCATCCTCTGTATCAGATCCGCAAACAATCAAATCCGGTTTAAACTTTGGAATAACTCTTTCTAATATAACATCATCTACATCACCAGCACCAACAGTTAATCCAGTCACATGCTCAGCACCCAGTTTTTCGGCAATCGTCATATAATCTTCAACCGTTTGGCGAACATCATCTTCCTTTTTGTCGATCTTACCTGGTGTCATCACATCAAAAATGCTTACATCATCGTCTTCTAAAACGGAGACAATACATAATTCAATCTGATAATCATGTGCCATTGTCGCTGCATAACGAAATGCCCGGATCGAAGAATTTGGATCATCAGCATCCACAGTCAATAACACGCGACGGAAAACAAGTGGTTGACTCAATTCACTAGCTTGCATAACAAACCTCCTCATTTTTGGTTTCATTAGTGTTTTTAAATCACCATATTCAACCTGTATTCAGATGGCTTCAGTTTTTTACCAATTAAATGATATTAACACTTAAAACAATAGATTTCCACAAAAAGATAAACGCAAATTAAAAAAAGTAAATATAAGTTTATTTTAATTTTAGGTTAGTCTTATTTTTTTAAAAAAAGCTTTGTCATCTAAAAAAGCATCCGCTCATTTTTGAACGAATGCTTTGCAAGTTTAATAATTAATTTTTTGAAACAACTGAAGAAGCCGAATCAGTCAAACTTTTCTTTGCTACATGGGTACGTGTACTTTTATTAATAATAACGGTAATCAAAGCCACGGCCGCAAACACACTCAAAATGAGGTAATCAATTGCAGAACCTTGGCGGGTTTCCGCAACAGTTGAGCCACCATGCAATTCCAATGAACTGACAACGGAAGCCAAAATTACGGTTCCCATAGCGCCAGCATACTGCTGCATCATGTTAAACAAGGAATTAATATCCCCTCTTTTTTCTGGCACAACTTGTTGACTGGCAGCTCCCATAACGTTTCCGAAACTGAAAGCCACACCAATTCTAAGAATAACAAACAAGGCCAATAGAATCATTGAAGTCATCACATTGTTTAAGAAGAAGAACAAAACAACTGATGCCAACAAACAAATATTACCCACCATCAATGGTAAGAAGGCACCCTTTTTATCCATAATTGAACCGGTACTTGGCGAAATAATTGCGCCGATCAAGGCCCCAGGTAAAACTAATAATCCGGCAACCATAGAACTTTGATGTAAGTTTACTTCAGCAACCATTGGTAACAACCATGAAATTCCAATATTTACGAAGGCTAATACAAAGTAGTTTACCAAATGAAGCCAAACGGCTTTTTTCTTTAACAGTCCAAAGTCCAAAACTTCACGGGCACTCTTTGAATTGTACCAAGCATAACTAGCTAATAATAAAATTGAAATGATTAGAGAAATCCAAAATGCTGCTGAAGTCCAACCGGCAAGTCCTGCTTCATTAAATGTCCACACAAATCCGATTAGGACTAAACTCAACCAAACCATGCCAAAACCATCAAATGATAATTTTTCGCCATCTTTATGCTGAACAGGAATATCGATACTGCTCATTCCCATGATTAACACGATGATACTTAGAGGTAAAACAACCCAGAAGATCCATCGCCAGTTGATTAAAGTGTTTAAAATTCCGCCATATGTCGGTCCTAAAGCTGGTGACAATGAAGTTAGCATACTTGCAACTCCGTTATAAGTCCCAACGTGTTGACTTGGAATCTTTACATTAATAATTTGGAACATCAAAGGCGTTGCTAGTCCGGTTGCAACGGCCTTAATCATCCGGCCAATCAGTAATAACCAAAATGTGCCGGCAATCGCACAAACAATCGAGCCCACTATAAACGCCGTTGCTGAAAAAATAAAAATCGAACGGAATTTAAACTTCCGCATGATGAACGCCATTGCTGCCATCATGATTGTGACTAAGAGCAGATAAGCAGTTGTAATCCACTGAACTGTTCCCACACTCACGTTAAACTGATTGCTTAGTGTATTCATTGTGACGTTCAACGAAGTTTCAACCAAAATACCCATAAATGAGATCATTCCGGCCGAGACAATCGCTAATCTTGTTTTCAATGAAATCTTATTTTCATCCATCTTGTCGCCCATCTCCTTGATTTATTCTGTTATTTTTATAAAATACGAATAATTTCAAAACACAAAGGCACATCCAGCTTCGGCACTGCCTTGCTGTCGTGTCCTTGAATGACTCTTTTTTTCTTATACTCTTTTAGGACAGTTTCTGAAGACAACCTCAGTATTATAAACGCACCTAGCGCGGGACCTCATCCCGCTGACGGTGCGCTTATAATACTGAGGTTAACTCCGTCTTCATCCACTCACTTTTCCGCTGAGCTCTAGGACCGCTCACGGAGGCAGTCCTTTAAAAATAACTATGACTCCCGCGGGATTGCGATTCCGCATACGTCACAGTTATATTTCCTCTTTAATGTTTTTTTCCACTGAGCTCTAGGACCGCTCGCAGGAGCAACCTTCTAAATATAACTATGATTCCTGCGGGATTACGATCCCGCCTCCATCACAGTTATATTTAGAAGGTTAACGCTCCTGCTCGCGCACTCTAACTCCATCTCTCATCCACCTCATTTGGAATTCCGAACGCATCTAATATCTTCATCGTCTGGTGGTTCACCAAATCCTGAATCGTCTTTGGATGATTATAAAACGCTGGTACCGGCGGAATTATTTGTGCCCCTACCTTCGCCAACTTCGTCAAGTTTTCCAAATGAATCACACTCAATGGCGTCTCTCTTGGCACAATTATCAGTTTTCTCTGTTCCTTTATCGCAACATCTGCAGCGCGCGCAATCAAATTATCGCCAATTCCATACGCAATCGTTGCCACCGTCTTCATACTTGCCGGCACAATCACCATCCCATCATTCAGAAACGAACCACTCGCAATGGCCGCACCCTGATCATTGCTATGGTAAACCTTGTCAGCCAATGCATTAATCTGACTCAATGAATAATCTGTTTCTAACTCCAAATTTTTCTTTGCCCACTGACTCATCACCAAATGAACCTCTACATTGTCTAATCGATGCAACTTTTCCAACAAGTTAATTGCATATATGGTGCCTGAAGCACCTGTCACTCCGACGATAATTTTTTTCATGTTTGCACCTTCTCACGGTATGACTTTTCGAAAATTGTAGTTTTAATAAAATAGTCTGGGTAACCAAACTTTCTATTTTTATAGCCGAAACGTGTTAAAGAGAGCAACTTCCTCCACTTGCCAGTTCTTGCGGCTTGGTTTGAAGCCACAAGAATGGTCATCTCCCGGAACATCAAAGATTATTAGTGATTTTTGCTAATAATCTTCCTTAATGTGGAGTAGTGCCAGTTCTTGCGGCTTGGTTTGAAGCCACAAGAATGGTCATCTCCCGGAACATAAAGGATTATCTGCGTTCTTTGCTAATAATCTTCCTTAATGTGGAGTAGTGCTATTTGCTCTTTCTACCCTTATAGCTGAAACGTGTTTAAAAAGGCAGCTTCCTCCGCTTAGCTACGGTAAACTAAACGATTCCTAAACCGAATCATTCAGTTACCTAGGCTAATGCTCAGAAGCTATCTGCCTTTTGAAACACTCTACTTTAAGTACTTCTCCCAATCCTTCACTTCTTTAAATTGGGCCCGTTCAAACTGATCCTTCATATCAAATGGCACCGTTCCATCAATCACCAATTTCGATGACATTCCTCGTGTCCGAATTGACTTTGGATCATACTCTGGTCGCTCCGATGGATCCAATGGATGATTTCGCATTCCCGGCAACACCATAATATCTTGATCTGCTTGGAATCTTGTATTTATCGTCCACACCACATCATTCATATCAAAGATATCCACATCTTCATCCACCAAGAACACTGTCTTCAATTCCTTGAATGATGAAAATGCTAATAAGGCTGCCTGACGTTGAATTCCTTCATCCGCCTCATTATCCTTATGAATCTGCATGATGGTCATCAACTTACCACCACCTGCTGGAGGATTGTACACATTCAATACCTTTCCAGGAATTGCTCGGTTTGTTAAGGACAAAATACTTGCTTCAGTTGGGATACCTGCCATGCTGACATGTTCCTCAGAAGGTCCAATAACACTTTGCATAATCGGATGTTCTTTACGATGAGTAACCGCTGTAACCTTGATCACTTGCAATGCTGGATTAGCATCACCATCGTATCCAGGAAATTCTGGCATTGCCTTACCTGTATGCGTATTAATATCTTCTTGAATGCGCTCGTTTGGCATAATGTAGCCTTCCAAAGTGTACTCAGAACGAGCTAATGCTTTTTCATCAACAGTTAATCCATCAACTAATTGCACTGGCTCTTGACGAATAGCACCAGCAACACCCAATTCGTTATAACCCAATGGTGTTGTCGGTGGCTCAAAGGTCGCTCCAATTGTTATCGCAGGATCCAGACCAATATTAATTGTAATTGGCATTGGTTTGTTCATTTTTTCATATTCTTCAGCAAATGCCCCGATATGACGGCCACCAGGCATAATGTAAATGCCTAACTTGTCTTTATCTTCCAAAACCATACGATGAATTGTGACATCACTCATGGTCTTGTCTGGATTGGAACCATAAACCACCCCAACAGTGATGTATGGACCCGCATCCATTGGTGTGTTTGTTGGTGCAGCAACCAATTTACGAATATCAAAATCAGCATCCGTAGACTTATGCACAACTTCATGAGCTGGTGCGTCTTCTTCAGCAACTGTCACAGGTGCCACTGGATTTTCAACAGAATCGTTTAAAAACTGACCCAATGTGTGATAATCGTGATGGAACATCTTCCCAACCCGTTTACGACTTGCCATCAAGCCCATCAAAACACGTGTATCGGGTAATCCCTTGACGTTATTAAACATCATCGCTGGACCTTCTTGAGTAGGACGTTCAACAGTCCCACCGGCACCAATATAACGATAAACGCCAGATAATTCAGCATCTGGATCAACTTCAACATCAGTTTCATGATATTGACCCGGTTCTTGTTTTAATTCATCAAGAACTTTACGCAAATCATAAACATCTTTTTTTGCCATAATCAATGACCTCCAATTTTTAATTCTTTTAAAAATCTCGTAAATTGTGAAATCTTCTTACGTTTGTCATTATATGAGTGCAAATCCTTGCGAACAAATCGCATTTCGACTAGCATTATTCCCAACAGGAATAATAGAATTGAGGCTGACTTATGACGATTGAAGATTTAAAAGATTTTGTGGCTTTATATCAAACTCGCAACGTTTCGGATGCTGCTGTTGAGTTATTAATGACACAGTCCGCTTTATCCAAACGCATTCATGCCATGGAAGACGAATTGACCACCAAATTGATTTCCACGAAAAATAAACGTCACTTGGTCATTACTGAAAGTGGCGAGGTTTTTTTTAGGTATGCTGAAACAATTTTGACGCAGTATGATTTGCTCACTCAAGAACTTTCGGAATATCGAGAGCTCAAAAAAGGAACCCTGCACATTGGCAGTGTTCCGGTGATGTCACAGTATGGACTAATGACAAAAATGAGCCAATTCATGGCAGATTATCCACAAATTAATATTCGTCTTGAAGAACTAGAAGGCGTTGATTTGTTGGAAAAGCTCCAATCCAAACAGCTTGATCTTGGTATTTTGCGTAATGTCCAGACCCAGTTATTAAATAAATCGCAATTCCATTTTATCGATATCGATCAAGACGAACTCAAAGTCGTTCTGCCTGCCAATCATCGCCTTGCTAAGCAAGACCAGATTTCAATTGAAGACTTACGCGATATTGATGTCGTTGTTTTAAGTCCCGGTTCTGGGATCTATGAACGGATCGGCAAACTTTATCAACAAGCCGGTTTCACACCCAATATTCGATTCACAACTACTCATATTGAAACTTTAATGGGAATTATTGAAAACTCGCAACGTGTCACTTTCTTATTTCAAAAATCAGCAGAGCCGTTTATGAGCGACAAATTTGTCACCCGTTCCTTTTCGACACCTATATATAACAAACTGCAATTAGTCTACCCTCAAGGGACACTAACTCAGGCAGGACGACGGTTTATTAACTATATAACCCATGCATCCCAGCCAATTCACAAATCTTAATAATTTTTTTGTTTCAACTCTCCTTTTTTGTGGTAAACTCATCAACAATTCAATGTCACTTAGCCGCTTTTAAAAAGGAGATTTGAAATGGCAAACAGAGTTACAAGGAATTTTATCGATAATTTACCAAAGGCAGAATTGCATGTTCATTTAGAAGGCACACTAGAACCTGAGTTGCGCCTTAAATTAGCGCGTAAGAATCACATTGATATCGGTACAGATTCGCTTGAAACTCTAAAAGCAACCTATCATTACGATACCTTAGCTTCATTTTTAGCTGTATATTATTCGGCGTTGGATGTTTTACAAACTGAATCAGATTTTTATGATTTAGCTTTTACTTATCTCAAAAAAGTTCACGAAAACAACGTGCAACATGTTGAGATGTTTTTTGATCCCCAAGCTCATACCAGTCGGAAAATTAGTTTTGAAACGGTCATCAACGGCTTTTCAAAGGCAGCAGAAGATGCAAAAAAATTCGGTGTAGACGCTCAATTAATCATGTGTTTTCTGCGTGATTTTTCTAAAGAATCAGCTCGGAAAAGTTTAGAAGCTGCTAAACCTTACCAAGACAAAATTTTGGGAATCGGGCTTGATTCAGACGAACATAATAATCCGCCGTTGAAATTTGCCACAGCGTTTGACAATGCGGTATCTGAAGGCTATCATATCACCATGCATGCCGATGTTGATCAAGTCGATTCCATCGATCACATTAAGCAGGCGCTGGAAATTATTGGTGTGGAACGTTTAGATCACGGTACAAATATCGTTGAGAATCCTGATTTAGTTGATTTCGTGAGCACCAATAAAATTGGGTTGACCTCTTATCCCAATTCCAATCAATTTCTTAGCCAAGATATGAAGGGTGCTGAAGTCAAAACCTTGCTGGATCGCGATGTGAAAGTAAGTATCAACTCAGACGATCCCGCCTACTTTGGTGGATACATCAACGATAACTACTGGTCCATCACAAAAAATTATGAGCTGACGCAGGAACAAGTGGTGCAATTAGCCAAGAACTCATTTGAAACCGCCTGGATCAGCGATAGCCAAAAAAATAATTATATGAAACAAATCGATAATTATGTCGCCAATTTTGATTAAAAAGGTTAATAAAAAGGTTTGATAGCCGAAACGTGTTAAAGAGAGCAACTTCCTCCGCTTGCCAGTTCTTGCGGTCTGAACTTCGGCCACAAGAATGGACATCATCCGAAACATAAAAGATTATTAGCGTTATTTGCTAATAATCCTCTTTAATGTGGAGTAGTGCCAGTTGTGCTTTCTATCTTTATAGCCGAAACGTGTTAAAAAAGGCAGCTTCTTCCGCTTAGCTACGGAAAAGCAACGATTCCAAGTACGAATCATTGCTCTTCCTAGGCTAATGCTCAGAAGCTATTCGCCTTTTTGAACACTCTTTTTATTTTCTTCTTCTCCGCCGACTTCTTGTCTCAGGCTCCGACACATCTTCTTCATCTTCCGACACTTGTGGATGCCGACTTGCCCGCGTTGGCCGTTCTTCTTGCTTCGTTACTTCTTGGTCAGCAGTTACCTTACTATGCTGGGACAAATACACAATTGCACCCAAAATTAAGATTGCTGGCACCAAAATTGCCGAATCCTGCAACCACGGCACAAAAATGCCCGAAACAAATGCGCCAACCATAAAACTGCCCACCACAATACCAGTATCAGCAGCCTTTTGTTTTGCAACCACATCATGGCGTATATAGCCAGTGTACAAATTTTCTGCAGCCGTTCGAATATTTCCCGTCATCATCAAAGAAGTGAACGGCCCATCTTGTAACTTTCGAAACTCCTGTAATTGAGCTGCCGCCGTAATGGCTAGCAACATCACGGTAATCACATCTGGTGCATTACTACTGATCATGGCCACCAAAACCATCAAAGCAAACTCATAGATTAAAACAAAGTAGGCCCGTTTTAAATAGTTTCGCTTAAAGTAATGCTGGACGTGCCGAATAAATACGGTACCCAGTCCAAATGCAATAATCGCAATTAAATAGTAACCGAATTTTGCAAAATGACCCTTACTCAAACTGACTCCCATCAAAATTAGGTTTCCAGTTTGGAGTCCGGCAAACACACCGCCATGTTCTAAATATGTGTATGCATCTAAGCCTCCAGCAATGGCTGCTAAAAATGCGCCGAAATATAGTTGCTGGTAGGCAGGATAAGCTTGTCTCCTCAAAAAAATGGTCCCCTTTCTCTCTTATGTTTAAATCCTTTTGAATTCATGAAAATTGATCAACATATTTCAGTGTAGCATGAACCGCATTCAGACTAAAATAATTATTTAAGACGTTAATTATTCTTTAAAAATTGTATAATTGGATGAAACCGTTTTATAACCACTAAATATCGAAATGAGGTTCAGTCATGCACAAAAAATACACTTGGCGAACAGCCGAAAAAACAATTTATCCAATCAAAAAAGCACCTTCAATTGCCACCCTACCAACACAAACCTTCATCACAATTTCTGGTTCCGGAAACCCAAATAGTGACGCATTTGGCAGAAAAATTGCCGCTTTATATGCCGTTAGCTACGCAATTAGAATGGCACCAAAAAAAGGCATCCACTTTCCTGGCTCCTTTGAATATACCGTTTACCCCTTGGAAGGCTTTTGGACGTTACCAGAAAATTATCACAGTAACGAGTTAGATAAAAATCAGCTGGTTTATCAAATTATGATTAAACAACCTAACTTCATCACACCAGCTGTTTTTGACCAAGCGCTAAATTTGGCAAAACCCAAAATTGATTCCGAGCTATTTAGTCAACTTTCTTTAGAAACTAAACAAGAAAAGACAGTTGGGATGATCTTACACGTTGGCTCTTTTGATGACGAACCTGCTAGTTTTGCGAAGCTGGCACAGTTTTTGGATGAGCAAGATTACAAGCGCACTAGTAAAGCTCATAAAGAGATTTATCTTTCTGATTTTAGAAAAGTAATTGAGGATAAACGTAAAACGATTCTACGAGTATCTATAACGAAAAAATAAAAAAGTGAAACAAAACTCGTCTCACTTTTATCGTCATTTAAACGATTTAAGAACCATCCTATAAAATTTCATCACTAATTTTTTGGAACGCAAACTCACAGCAGGCTTCACGAAATTCGTTTCGTTTGAGTTCAGGTTGATGTAAATCATATGCATCAGTCTGGCCTTGAAAACTAATCCCAATCCAGGCAGTTCCAGCCTTTTCGCCCTCAAGTCCAGTTGGCCCTGCTGCTCCCGTAAATGAAACGGCAAGATCAGTATTGAGGGCTTTTTGCGCACCTTGTGCCATAGCAACAGCTACCTCAAAACTAACAACGCCATACTGCTGAATAAGTGATGCCGGCACATTTAGAAGTTGTGTTTTAACTGCATCCGAATAGGTCACAAATCCACCTGTAAAAATATCAGAGCTCCCCGGAACGGATGTGATTTCTGATTGAAATAATCCGCCAGTTAGGCTTTCTGCCGCTGTAATTGAAATGTTTTTTTCGATTAAACTTTTTACCACATAATTAACTAATTTAGCGTTCATGAATGATCATCCCTTTTAGTCCTTTTGATTTCAGTTTACCTTTCTGCTCCAGAATTACCACCATAAAAATCAAAAACGTTGTCATCCAACATCAGGGAAGGCAACGTTTTTAAACGATTACTTTTTAATTCGAATATTTTCTTCATGTACCGCCTGTACAACCGGATGTTTCGCAAAATAATCACTAATCAATTCGGTCATATCAATTTGAACTTCACGCACAATTTTACTTGCGGCAAACATCTGATAATCACCGCCACCAATCCCGCGATATTGATTTAACGTCACTTCCAGTTTCTGATCGTCGTGCACCGGTTTGCCATGATAACTTAACGCAATTACCCGCTGTTTTTCTGGTTTATTTAAATCAAACGCATAATTAATGCCGCTATAGATATCGTAATTATACAATTGTAGCTTGGGTTCCCGGAACTTAGCTGAAACTGCGACCTGACCTTTTGAATCAACCATGAAGAAGCTCACACACCTTTCCAGCGCTCGTTTCAAATCGGTACCCGTAATTTTTAAAACCACCAGCGTATTTGGATAAACGTAGCTATTCACGATATTACGCATCGTGACGGTCGGATCATAACCCAACACTTCATCATTAAACAAAGACGTTGCTGATAAATCAGTATGGGTTGCTGCCATTTGAACCTGATTAATAAAACTAAAGTAAGGATGACCATGCAGACGAGCCGTCATAGGATCCGTAATTTTCATATTACCGATAACTTCTCCCATTGGCGCATCAAGCCAATCTTCAACGTCGTCTTGTAAATCAGAAGTTAGGTTTTCAAACTTTGCGGCTGGTTGCACATCGGCCACAAAAATTAGATGGGCATCTTGTGTTTGAACCTGGTGCTGAGCATTCAAATTCAATTCAATTGCTCCAACAAATTTACCTTTTTCGCCTGGTTGGGTTGTCGGCACACCCTGGCAAATGGTGGCGATTTCTCGATGTTGGTGCCCCGTCACTAATGCATCAATTCCGGCCACTTCTTTCAATAATTGGTAGCCCTCGTTTTCTCCTGTAAGCCGTTCACTAGGTTTACCAGTTTCCAAATCACACTCAAAGCCACCATGATAGGCCACAATCACGATATCGACTTGTTCTCGCAATATGGGAACCCATTTTTTGGCAGCCTTAATTGCGGATTCAAAACGCCAACCTGCAATGTGATCCGCTTGCTCCCAATGAGGAATATATTGCGTTGTTAATCCTAAAATACCTACTTTTAATCCGTGATGTTCCAGAATTTTATACGGGGCATCAATGACGCCATCGCCGGGATTCTCTTTCAAATTAGCAGCCAAAATGGGATAACGACGCCCAGTTTCACACTGCTGTAGATACGCCATGCCATAATTGAATTCATGATTCCCCAAAATACCTGCGTCGTAACCCACCGCATTCGTCAGTCGGGTATAGATAGACCGCCATTTAGCCTGCTTTTTTGCAGTGAAATAGGTTAACGGTGAGCCTTGAATAAAGTCGCCATTTTCAATGGTGATCACCCATTCGTCAGCCGCGGCTTGTTGTTTAATTTGCTCAATTTTAGTCGCTACTTTTAAAAAACCATATTCTTCATGATCGGTGCGCTGACTATAGTTTGTAGGATAGAGGTAGCCATGTACATCACTTGTTGATAAAATTGTGAGTTTCATTGCCTACACCAGCCGTTTCCGAAGCGTTCCTGAAATAAAATCGATCAAGGTGACCGTAATGATAATACCCAGTAAAATAATCCCCACTCGTGACCAAGTCCGCGTTTGGATGGCGAAAAGAAGTGGTGTGCCAATTCCACCAGCCCCAACCATCCCTAAAATAGAAGCTGATCGTACCGCAATTTCAAATCGGTACAAAGTGTATGATAAAAACTCTGGTAAAACCGTTGGCAAAGTTGCAAATACCAATGTCTGTGAACGATTGCCACCGCTACTCATGAGGGCTTCACTAGGTCCAAAATCCATATTTTCAATCGATTCACTAAACAACTTTCCTAACATCCCAATGGAGTGAATGCTGACGGCCAAAACACCAGCAAACGACCCCGGCCCAACTGCTTTAATAAACATGATAGCCAAGACGATTTCGGGAAAAGTCCGAATCAAAGTCAGGACTAGTTTGCCTGAAGTTGACCGAATGTGAAACCGTGGCTTACCTGTCCGAGCCGCCCAAAAAGCAAACGGCACACTCAAGATGGCCGAAATAAAAGTCCCTAAAAACGCCATTGCAATAGTTTGCAAAATCAGGCTTACCAGATCTTCGCCACTGCCATCATAGACGTACTTCCAATCTGGATGAAAAATCCCATAGGCAATTGAACGGGAAACTTCACCCGCAGAATCTTTAATCCCCGTAAATTGCACACCAGTAATACCCCAAATATAAATCACGGCAATGATCACCAACCAAAACAACCATTTATACCGTTTAGACCGCAACGATGTCTGATTCACTGTTAGTTGTTTCATAGTAATCGCTCCCTCAACGTATTGCTGACGCCATCAATAATTAGAACCACAACTAAGATTCCTAAAATAATGATCGCCGTTTGGCCATAAGCAAACTGATCTAAGGATCGTTGTAAATACACCCCAATCCCGCCGGCACCTAAGTAACCAAGGACGGTTGAAGCCCGCACATTAATTTCAAACGTATACAAGAAATAACTTACAAAATAGTTAAATACTTGAGGAATGACTGCAAACACAACCAACTGTGTTTTGTTGGCACCCGCCGCCTGTAGCGCTTCTAATGGTCCCTCATCAATCGTTTCAATTGCTTCATAAAATAGTTTGGAAATCATCCCAAAGGAGAAGATGGCTAGTGTAAACACACCGGCAACGGGACCGATTCCGACAATGGCCACAAACAATGCAGCCAACATCAAATCCGGTAACGTCCGTACTAAATTTAAAATAAACCGAATAATGCCACGGAGAAATTTATTTTTCACGATGTTCCGGGCTGCTAAAACCGAAAATGGAATGGCAACTAGGGTTCCCACTGTGGTCCCGATCAACGCCATTTGGATGGTTTCTAAGATGGGTTGCACCACCAAACTTGTGTACTCCATTTGCTGCAAAAGCACAACGAACTGACCAAAATTTGCAAAAAACATGACAAAGTCAACGCCAGTCATCTTTGCGGTGCCAATAACTAATAGAACAAATAGCGTCAGCCAAGCAATCGTTTTAACATGATACTTCTGCGCAAAGGTTCGCGTTGGGACAATATTCATGCTTGCACCTCGCTTTTCTTTACAATACTGACAGGTTGATAAATGGCCTCCAAATCTTTTTCGGTCACTTTGCTGATGGGTTCGTCGTAAACAAGCTCACCATCACGCAACCCGATAATACGATCAGCAAAGCGCTTAGCCAAAGACACCGAATGCAAATTCACAATTACAGTAATATGAAACTCCTCATTTAATCGTTTTAAATCATCCATCACAGATTCAGTCGTCAGCGGATCCAGCGAGGCAATTGGTTCATCCGCCAAAACAATTTTAGGATCCTGCATAAACGCCCGGGCAATCGCAACCCGTTGTTGTTGACCACCCGATAATTCATCCGCCCGACTATAGAGTTTTTCACCAAGACCCACTCGTTGCAAAGCTTCAATCGCTTTTTGTTTATCTTCTTTTGAAAATAATCCCAACGTGCTCTTCCATGTGGAATAATACCCTACTCTTCCTGATAAAACGTTGCGTTGCACACTAGAACGTTTGACTAAATTAAAGTTTTGAAAAATCATGCCAATACTGCGCCGCAATCCCCGCAATTCTTTGCCTTTTAGATGCACAATCGATTCACCATCTACCCGAATGTCACCTGTTGAAATATCGTGCATCCGATTAATTGTGCGCATCAACGTACTTTTCCCGGCACCCGAAAGGCCCACAACGACGAGAAACTGGCCTTTAGGGATGGACAAGTTAATATCTTTCAAACCCAAGGTACCGTTCTGATAAGTTTTAGAAACATGTTTAAACTCGATTATTGGTTCGTCTGTCATATTCAGGATTCCTTTCGTTTATCCAAACTTGCAAGAAAAGGGAGCACGCACTCGGCGTCCCCCTTTCCTAAACTGAACTGTCTTTGAAGACTATTTATTTAATTTCTTAGCTGTCTTGTCATATGCCCGAATTGCATTGTAGTCGCTATCCTTGGCAGTGACGTAGTTTTCATGTGAATAAACTGATGAAATGATTGCGTGGCCCTTCTTGGTCTTGGCAATTGCCTTAAAGGCTTTAGAAATCTTTTTATCCCACTTGCTACTCATATCACCACGAACAGTAATCGTATCGTTTGGAATACCCTTCGTTGTATAGATTGGCACAACCTTTTTCATGACATCTTTAGCATCTTTTTCAACAAGCAAACGGGCGCCTTGGAAGACAAAGGCCGCATCCGCATCGCCATTATAAACGGCCATGACACCTTGATCATGTCCCTTAACCTGAACCGTTTTAATGTTGTCCTTGTTAATATTGATACCATGTCGATAAAGTTCAACCGCTGGATAAATCCAACCTGCAGAAGAAGTGGTATCTTGAACCGCAATCTTCTTGCCCTTTAAATCCTTGATTGACTTAATGCCACTACCTTTGCGAACTAAAATCTGAGCTTTGTAAGTGTTGACCAACGTATTGGTAATCTGGTCATTAGGTTCCTTGTATCCGTAACGCTGAGCCTTCAACAAAACCTTTGCGTTATATTGTTTATGAGCCAAAACATATGCATCTGGTGGCAAGAAACCAACATCAACCTTCTTAGAACCCATTGCTTCGACGATCGTATTGTAGTCTGTTGAAACGGAAACCTTAACTGGAATCCCGAGTTGTTTCTTTAACAAGCCTTCCAATGGTTTCGCCTTTGCTTCAATAGTGCTGGCATTTGAAGACGGAACAAACTGAACCGTCAACTTTTTCGGTGTATAGGATTTGCTGGCCGAACTACTTGAACTCTTCCCGCAAGCTCCCAAAACAAAAACAAGTGATAGTGCCCCAACAACTGTAGCCAATCGTTTAAACATTCGCATCAAAGTGTCTCCCCTTTTGATTGTATTTGACAAGTTCAGTGTATCTCATAGTCCGAACGATTTCAATAACATTTACAAAAATTGTTAAGTTTTCACCAAATTAAACTGTTTACATAACTTTCAGTACCATCCATTTATTTGAAAGCCGAATGAAAACACACCGAGAGAGCCAAATTGATCACATATCGCCATTTAGGGGGTAATTTGTCGTCAAAATCGGGACTACAATTTAACCCGATTCATCCGAAACCACTTATGGGTGTTGCTTTCATAGACAAAGCTTCTTCACTTATGGGGGTTGTAATGCCTGTTTCTAGGGCGCAAAAACGGAATGCCAAACAAGGCCGACCTATTTTTGCATAAAAAAGTCCCCTCAATCTAATTTGAGAGGAGGAATTATATTTATATCTCATTTGATTACAGTTTCCGAATCATATCAAGATGGGGAATACCAGTATCTAAATACACATCACTAGTCGCTTCGAATTCAAACGATTCGTAAAATTGCTGTAAATAAGCCTGGGCTTGAATTTTAATGGTCGTGATTTTAGGCATTTCCGCTTGAACCACCTGAATACCAGCCGTTAAGAGTTGGCAGCCATACCCATGTTTTCGAAACTTTGGATCAATTACCACGCGGCCAATCCGGATTGCTGTGTGGTCAGTTTCTGGAATTAACCTCAAATAACCCACTAAATTTCCAGTATCATCATGCATTTGCAAATGTTTAGAAACCAAATCTGCCTCATCGACTTCTGGATAGGCACAATTTTGTTCCACCACAAAAACATCGGTACGCAATTTATAAATTTTAAAGAGTTCCATATTCGTTAATTCTGAAAAAGCTTTGACTGTAACTTTCATTTTATGCTCCTCGACCGTTGGCTAGCTTTCATTGAACTTCAGTATTTCCTGCAATTGAAGTTCATTTATCATATTCCGACAATACCTGTTTTAAAAAACGTTGATAGTTTTCGACAAAATCAGGTGGTCCAATTACCTTGATGTGAGAGCCGAAGCCCGCCAAATAGCGGTAACCAAATTCATGATAGGGCACGGTAATTTCCGCATAATAGTGCTGATTATCAATCTCACTGAGAACCTTGGCGCCATAGCGTTCCACAAATTGGTCGCGAACCGTCGCATCTATTTTAACTTTAATTGGAATGTTCGGAAACGGAAAATAAGTTTTAGCCAGCTGCCACTTAGTCTTAAACTTCCGTTGCGTAAATTTCGTAGACAACTGTTTTACATTCGTAATTCGAGAAATTTTATACGTTAGGAATGCCTGCTTTTCTAGAACATAACCTTGTAAATACCAACGCGTTTCCTTGGCCTGTAACTGATAGGGCTCCACCGTTTGCCTTATTTTACTGCCGTCAACATCAATGTATGTAAATTTAACCAAATATTGTGACTTGATGGCGTGTTGAAGAGCGTCCATCATTTCTGCTATCTCGGTACGCCCTGACCACTGCTGAAACGAGATCGAGACGGACTTTTGTGTGATTTCATGAGGAATCATGCTTCGGATTTTCTCGAGTGTCGCTTTAATGTCATCATTCAACATGAGACTTTGAAAACCATTTAACGCAATCAAAATGTTTTCCAAATCTGTCACAGATAAAAGGCGTTTGTCGAACTTATAAGCTGGCATTAAGCCGTAGCCCCCATGACTGCCCCGCAACGCATAGACGGGAATGTTGGCCAGCGCCAGCGTATCCATATCTCGTAAAATGGTGCGTTTGGTCACTTTAAATAAATCTGCAAATTCCTGTGCAGAGATCACGTCGCGCTCTAACAACATCATCACTATCGCGATTAGTCGTTCAATTTTCATTTTATTTCCACCAATTTTCATTGATGACAGACACCTGTCACCTTTAATCCAGTATACTATCACTATATTAAAAAAGGAGATCTTTTAAATGACTTTTGAAATCATAAAATTACCGGAACAACTCTTTGCTGGAATCACAACGGTACTGCCCACGCCAGAATCTTTTGACGATATTTCGGCACTCAGTAAGGTGAAAGCTGAATATTTGGACAAATTCAAAAAAGATGCTGCAAAGTTAAGTGGCGGTGCACAAGATGATAATATCTATGGCATTAACTTTAATGATGCTAATCAAAACTATCTAGTTGGTGTCAAAGTTACCAAAGTTCCCGCTGGAACAGCAAGCTTCTCCACTCCAGCAACAACCTTTGCAAAATTCACGACCAAAGCTACCGACCGTCCCCAGATTGATCAATTCATCGGTGCTGCTTATGGCGAACTGTCGCAATCCGCTAAATATGGAATTGGTGGTAACTACAACGTAGAGATTGTGAACAATTTTGTGAAAGATGCCGATACGTTTACGTTGCTTTTGCCGGCGATGGAAAAATAAAGTGACCATAATGAAAAGTGCCCTTCAAATATAAGGGCGCTCTTTTCATATATTGATTTTGGCACTCTTAAGAATACGTTTTTTGCACAATTAAAAGTTCATAAATCTCTTATCTAGATCGATTCGACAATAAAAGTCCTGCAAGCACTACAGTCAATATGTTTGACAACACTTGCAAACCACTGTTTGAGTTTCCTGAAACGTTCAAAATTAAGGAGACGATAGCCACCAGTATTGTAATTACGGCTAACCATTTAATTTTTTTACTCATAGCTCTTTCCCTCCTTTTATTAGTCACTTGTAAAACAAGTATTCATTAATAGTAATAGTTGCTTCCTTTGCTCTTAACTATATTGATTCGACACTCTTCTAAAACTACAGTGCCAGCCAGTGAATTGTAGCTAGTGCTCTTAACTATATTGATTCGACACTCTTCTAAAACGTTCATCGATATATAAATTTTCCATTTTAAGCTCTTAACTATATTGATTCGACACTCTTCCAAAACTCCAAGGTTAGATAATGCAACTTGCTCCTATCCTAGTATTTGG
>NZ_DOEM01000034.1:0-18653 GCF_003533255.1 Pediococcus sp. | reverse complement strand
TACGATTTGACAGAGACCCAAAAGTACAGCATAGAAATGAAAATAGTCTTCAGAATAAACCGCATAAAACCGGCATTCTGAAGACTATTAACCTGTACTGAAACTATAAAATGGAGTCGGCGGGGATCGAACCCGCGTCCAAGCATATTGCCACCCAGATATCTACGTTCATAGGCATACTACTTAAATTTCACTAACCAAAACACCGTATGTCAGGGTTCTCTTGATCAGCTAATCTGATTAGTCTCTTCAAGCTACTTCAGATGTGAGCAACTTGCGTAAGTCCACTTAATTTAAGACCTGTATCCAACACATGGACGATGCTAGGCAGATCTACGTTAAGCTGTTATTAAGCAGCTAAAGCGTAAGAATTGTTATTATTTTTTGCAGTTATAATTAAACTGAACGTTTTTAACGTAGACGTAAACTACGAAACGCAATCCGGGCTCAACCTATACCTGTCGAATCCATAACGACCCCATAACAACAGTATTACTATATCACAGCCAGTTACAAAAGCAATTAACTCGCTTACTTATGCTGCTGTGAACCAGAATTAGTTGCAGGAATCAAGGCAATTTGTCCGCGAGAAACCATTGTAACCAACAGTTTGTTGACAAGATCCGCATTCTGGACATTCTTTAATAAATATTCTAACAACGCATTTTTGGTTTTTCTCATTGTACAATCCTCCGTGACTCTTCGCATTTAAAACCTAATCTTAGGTACTAATAATAATGGTTCCCATCATAATTGTCAACCGTAAAACCCCCAATTATTTTCCAATTTTACTAAAAACTAAAAATATAATGACATCGTTTTCAATAAATTGTGGAAATTAGAATCATTTTAAACTAAAATGAAGGTAAATTGATAACTTGGGAGGTATCCTAATGACTGGTAATTCAAAAGTAACCGCAATTTTATTTTTCGTTTTCTATTTGATTTTAACTTACTTTGTTTTTGTTCATCAAAACATGATTGCGATGTATATGATGGCAATCGGAATGTTGCTGGAAGCCACCATCAATCTGTGGCACATGTTTAAATCTTAACTAAAATCAGGTACACTTAGGGTAATAAAAAACGGAGGAGCATTGTTCTATGTCGCAAATCAGCGAGTTGCATCGAATTGAATTAAACACTTTAAAAAAGTTCGTTAACATTTGCGAAAAACATCACATCAAATACTTTCTA
Organism: Pediococcus sp.; assembly: GCF_003533255.1. Lineage (NCBI taxonomy): Bacteria > Bacillati > Bacillota > Bacilli > Lactobacillales > Lactobacillaceae > Pediococcus > Pediococcus sp. Next base: position 17,456 of record NZ_DOEM01000034.1, on the reverse strand, counting down.
ATTGGTGGTTCACTGCTTGGTGCAATTCGCCATAACGGCTTTATTCCATGGGATGACGATGTGGACATTGGTATGCGACGTGATGAATATGATCGTTTTTCTTCTATTGCCCCTGCCCTTTTGCAAAATGAACACTACTTCATTCAAACCGCGGACACAGATCCTAATTTTGCATTTAGCTACATGAAAATGATTGATACTGACACTTATATTGAAGAACGAAATAATGTCAATGACGCGCGTAAAGGCATTTTCGTTGATATTTTTCCGTTTGATAAAGTACCACGACAACCTGAAATTAGGCGAGCTGTTTACAGTCGTTTTCGTTATTTTGATACACGAATCCTTTTACGCTTAGGCTATAATATCATCAAAACCCCGTTTCGTAAGGATCCGGAAACTAACGACCTTAATCACTATATGTCAGTTGCCAAACTAAAAGAAAAACGCGAAAATATTATGCGTCTTTATAATAAGGAACCATTTCACCATTACAAAAATTATGCGTCTCAGTATGCCTATGATAAAGAAGTTTTAAATCAAGCCGAAATCTCTGAGTTGATCACCCATCCGTTCGAAGATATTCAGGTTAAGATTCCAGAAGCTTACGATCGCATTCTAACTCGCATGTACGACGATTATATGACGCTTCCCCCAGAACGAGATCAAAAAGAAAAACACGTCGATGTGTTAATCGTAAACGGTAAACAAATTGACTAATATAAAACGAGAGTGACGATCTGATTTACCCACAGACCATCACTCTCGTTTTTTGCTTTATCACGCAAATTCACCAATCATGCTCGCAGTCATGATAAAATGTGCTTTCATTAATTATCTAAACATTGTCTTTGTTGCTCTTGCCAAAACTTTAGGTTGTTTTTCATAATGATGGAGTGGTGTTAACTCACTATCAGGAATTCCCATGAAGTGATATACAGCCACTTGGGCACATCTAAATGAATATTGTTCCGTGAAGACCATGTCAAATGGCATTTCGGCAAACTGACTAATAAAAGCCAAATTCTTAGAGTTCTTTGGCACAACAGCTGGACGGTCCCCCACAGCACGACGATTAAACAACGCGCTAGCATACGGCATGTAGGCTGGAATGACGTTTACAATGCTGTCCATAATCTCTTCGGTATGATCAGCAATGTTGTCACGCGCTGGATCCACAGCCGCTAGATGGCCTAACAGCTCCTCTAACATCTCTTGACCAGTCATTTCGATAAATGGTTTGTCAACATAATCTCCTTTGCGACGTGGATACATGACGTAGCCCCAGAAAACAGTTTCATTTTCCTTTTGAACGTGAAAATGAGGTTGGTGATGGACAACGATTGACATCAAATTGTTACTGTCAACCCAAGTATTCAGCGCATTTCCTGGCTCCTGTTGTGTAATCCGAGAAATCTCATTTAATAAGAAATGATTATTGGTTGTCACAGTGAAACTTAACCACTCACTTTGTTTACGATCGGCAAAGAATTTGTCTGGATTACCCAAATTGTAGAAGTGTTCCGTTGCCTGTTTCCAAAGAGCTGCACTTGGCGCATACTCCATGTTTTCTTTAATTGGGGTGTTTAAATCGCCAATGGAAGAACTATCCGTAATTGCACCGTTCGTATCAAAGACAAAATCATTTTCGCCAATTTCAATCTCACCGGGTTTGTTATCGTTATCCACTTCTTCATACTTCAAGCCTGTTACAATGATGTCATCGCGTAACGGTGTATCTTTAAATACAAATTCAGTGATTTTACGATTATTTACAAAGTTCACACCATGATCCGTCAAATATTTACGCATTGGTAAAATGATGCTTTCATACTGATTATATGGTGTTCGCGTCACGCCGGCCAAAGTATTGATTCGACTGAATTCTAAGATCATTCGATTCATGTAACGCCGTAGCTCCATTGCAGAGCTTTCTTTCTTAAACGCGAAAGTTGTTTGCCACATGTACCAGAAATTAGTTGTGAAAATATGAGGACTCTTAGCAAACCACTGTTCAATGCTGACATCATTTAATTGTGGTTCCTTAGATTCAGGCATCATCATTAACTTGGTTAATAGGAAGCGATCCTGATTATTAAATTGCATATGATTATAATCTTTTTGATCACCCTTATTACGAATGCCATCCGTCCGATCCATTAATCGCGCAACATCATGTGTAGGATGTGCATGGTCAAAGTTCAAAATATCGTCCGTAACTGATTGTCCTGGATTATCCAGCGATGGTACTGAACGTAAAACATCCCATAAGTTTTCATAAGTTTCTTCGTTCAGCATTCGGCCACCCTTCGCCAAGAATCCTTTATTGTTACTTAATTCTGGGTTACCGTATTCGGACTCATAATCAGCTACCTTAGCACCATCATTGGCACCGTGTTTTTCAAGACCAAACATGGTAATTTGATCACCACTCCAGCCACCGTCACGTATTAAATAAATGCCAGCTGCCAGATTACCAATTCCTGATCCGATCATATATGCTTTTGCCATTATATCCGCCCCTCATTGTTAAAATTTATTTTTTCGAAACACACTATTCATAACTTACGCATTTGACTCCCGAATTAATTTCACAATTCGCTCCAAACGCTCTAATGTGTCGTCCAACGTTAAATGATAAGTATTTTCCAATCCGTTTCGCGTCGAATCTACAATATTGACTGATCGCAAAATCTTCAAATGATGTGAAACTGCAGGTTGGGAAATATCTAACTGGGTCGTGATATCACCAACCGTCATGCCTTGTTTCAACCGCGACCCCAATAAAATAATAATTTGCTGCCGATGCTTATCAGCTAGTGCGTTTAAAATATCTAAATCATTTATAAACTCATCTAAAGCTGCCTTTTGTTTCGGCTCCATGGTTACCTCTTCCATAGGCTCACCTCTATCCATACATTTAAATATTTAAATCCATGAATATAGTAACATGCTTTGTACTTTTTGGCAAGCGCTTATAAAACTTGTTTAATAAAAAGCTGTTAGCATATGTCTAACGGCTTTTTTTGCTATTAGGTGTCCGTGGGGTCTTGTTTATCCAAAAATATTGTGACTAATACGCCGATAATGATAAAAACAACTAACGCCACGATCAACATAAACCACGATCCGCCACCTTGCACACTTACTACAGCACCTTTGAGCGCCAATTCCATCAGAATCCAAATACCAGCTACTACGATACCAAACACGGCGCAATACACCTGATGAGCATACTTGTGTAATAGGAAGTTTAAAACCTTTGCCATGAGGATCACACCTAAAAACGCACCAATCATAAAGGGCAATAAGATCACTACCGATGAAAAAGCTTGCTGAGCTTGATCAAATTTTCCAACCAGCATAAACATCACCGTATCTAAAAGTTTTGCAACTGAGTTATAAATGGTACCGTACTGGTTCACCATCATTAGCATAACTGCACCGGAAATCCCCGGAATCATCATCATAGAAATCGCAAAGAATCCCGCAAACGCAATGACTGCCCAATCATTTAAGTTTTGTAGGTGACTCATTGCTACAAAATCACTCATCCCTTCGTTTCCTTGATGGCTAACTAACATGATGAATGCAAATCCTAAGATAGCTAAAAGACCATCAAACAATTTGAACCTTTGAAAACTCACTTTTTTATAAACAAATGGCAAAACACCAATTACAAGGCCAATAAAGAATCCGTAACTCATTACTGGAAACTGTTCGCAAAGCCACAGCACTAGCTTTGTAGATGCTAGAATTCCGATCACAGCCCCAAACATGATGGGTAGTAAAAATTTGATATTTTTAAGTGGTTGTTTTCGAAAAGATGAGATTGCCTCAACCATTCTTTCATATAGCCCCACCACGACAGCAAACATGCTCCCAGACAGCCCAGGAATTACTAAGGCAATTCCAATCAGGAAGCCCTTCATTGTATTAATAAGCGATTTCGATTTTATTTGCGTTACCTCTTTTCTTTTTAAATCCGATTGTCATTGCAACTTTTTTTAATTAGAAGTCATTTCAGCGATGTAAGCTTGCTTTTGGGCTTCCCACTTTTGTTTGTCATCATCGTTAATTTCTCGTAACACGTGACACGGATTTCCCACCGCCACCACGTTATCTGGAATATCATGTGTCACGATTGACCCAGATCCAATCACCACATTATTCCCGATTGTGACACTTGGATTTATAACAGCGTTGCCGCCAATCCAGACATTATCACCAATTGTGATGGGATACCCATATTCATAGCCTTCGATCCGTACCGTAGGGTCAATCGGATGCCCAGCTGTATACAACCCGACCCGCGGACCAAACATTACGTTATCACCGATTGTTATGCGACCAACATCAATAAAAATACAGTCATAATTGGCATAGAAATTTTTGCCAATTGTCGTGTTAATTCCATAATCTGTATGAAACGGTGGCTCCATATAAACGTGGTCCCCCACACTGCCGAACAGTTTACCAAGTAATTCTTTGCGATAATCCACCTGTTCTTCTGTGGTATTGTTAAACAAGCGCGTTAAAATCCGACTATGTTTGAAATCTTTTCGAAGTTCCGGATCATTTGCGACATACAGTTTACTACTTAACATTCTTTCTTTATTGGTCATGACAGTTCCTCCGTATATTTAGTTTGATTATATCGAATTTTAAACCCTGTGTCAGTTGATAACTGTTGTTATCACTCATTAAGAATTACCGAAGTTTAACCACCTGACCACTTTTAGCCTTATTTTGAATGCTCAACACAATTTTTTTATTTAAAGAAGTAAAAACGAACTTTCCACCATCCTTTCCTTGCAGTTTTGAATTATATTTTCTTTCCCAGCCTGTTCTCCCAACCCGATCATGTTCGTTAAGTGTTGGATCTGCATTTATCTCCCCATCACTTACCATTCCTACCGTTCCTATTTTTCTATTTTGACCATGTTGTCTGTCGGTTACATATCGATCAACCAAACCTGGAACTTCAGGTTGTTTAATCTTATCAGCTGCTTTTAAAGGCAAGAAACTATCTTCATTAACTAATATAAATTGATTTAGTCTTGTCCGTAAGGCATTCTCTGATAAGTTAAACTGAGAAGCGATTTTGTGAATATTCTCTTCTTTGTTTGGCGAATCATTCAATTTTTCCGGAGCTATACCGACCATTTTATGTACAACATCCTTAGCTAACACATTTCCCGCTACCGATCTTATTTCCCCACGTGTTGCATAATTGATTTTAACTTGAAGAATAGTATGTTTAACAGTCACGTTAGGAATTATCATTTTTTCAGAATTTAAAATTTTCCATTTGCCATGTAACTTCCATATCTCTCCAGTTACTCGATTAAATCTAATTTTGCCAATTTTTGATTTCATAGCCAGTTGATATGAAATTTGATAATGATTTTGAACTCGGTCAAGCTGTAAATTCTTTAAATGAATATCTTTTGCTCCCATGGCATTAAAAATCTGAAAATATTTTTGTGCCGTTTCTTCCAACGCCATATTTTTAGTCCCATCATGTGATAAAATGTCCACAAAATTTTGTGACTGCATGTTCTGATCATAAACCTGAACGACCCTCTGAATATCCGCTATTTCATTTCTATTAATTACGTAGTGGACAACGACGCCTAATAAAAAGAGGATAACTATCATTTTTAAAAGCAATCTAAAACTCCTTCGCATCTGTTTCTCCTTGAAATAAATATTTTTATATTATCTATCCTTTAGAATACAGAACTTTTACTTAAAATTACATCCCTATCCGTTCTAAAACGAAAGATTTAACGCTAAAGGCTTGTAATATTTAGTTTTGTGACTTACAGTGTACTAGATAACTATTACACTATTACGGAGGAACAATATGAAGTTTGATGATAAGGTTCCTATTTACTATCAGATTAAGCAATATATATATCGTGAAATCATTATTGAACATCTCAAACCAGGCCAACAAATACCTGCCGTTCGTCAACTTGCAGTTACTTTGACTGTTAACGTCAATACCATCCAACGCGCCTTGAGTGAGCTTATTGATGAAGACGTTCTCGTTTCAAAACGCGGTAAAGGAAATTTTGTGACCGAAGACACAGAGGTCTTGAAAAATTTAAAAAAACGCACTGTAGAAGAACAAGTCAGCAATCTATATGATAATCTGACGGCTTTGCGGATTTCGCCAGATAAAATGTTGACTTATTTAGAAAATTATATTAATTCGCGAAAGGAAGCAAATCATGACTGACATTTTAACTATTAAAAATCTATCCTATAAAAGAAATTTAACCAACATTTTGAATCAACTAAATTGTTCCTTACCAACTGGCAGAATTGTGGGGCTTTTAGGAGAAAATGGCGCCGGCAAAACGACTTTGATGCGCTTGATTAGTGGAGCCGCAAATCACTATCGTGGTGAAATTAAAGTCTCCTCAGAAACAAGCCCCAGTGATCGCAAGCAGTTGGTAAGCTTTAGTCACCAAGTAGATGATGTTAATAGATCTGATCGCTTAGAAAAAATCGCGCATTTTTATGAAGCTGTCTACCCTGATTTCTCAACAAATAAATTCCAGCGTTTATCTGAGTTTCTAAATCTTGATTTGTCGTGACACTTAAACGATTTGTCCAAAGGAAATCAAATGAAGTTTATCATAGCAATTACCTTATCACGCCAAGTTAAATTATATTTACTAGATGAACCTTTTGACGGCATTGACAGTATGAGTTGTAAAAAAATCATAGCCAGCATTCTTCAGTGGAAACCAGAAGACGCGACCATTTTAATTAGCGATCATCATGTCGACGATATTGCTAATATTTTAGACGGCATATTAATTGTCAAAGATAAGAGAATTATTGTTTCAAAGAACGCTGATAAAATTCGGGAAGATTACGGGCAAAGTATCGAAGACTTTTTTGAAAGTTTTTATAAAGGAGAAGATCAAAATGACTAATACAAGTGTCTTAATTAAAACACTATTTAAAGAAAAAAATACTACCGTTCACAAAATTATTGGCTTACACGTCCTTACCCTTTTGATTACCCTTATTGCGATGATTTTGGAAAACGAATTTAATAGTATTAATTTTGCAAATCTTTCTCTTGTATACGGAGGGATCGGAGCATCAACCCTATTTATTCGTTTTGCGCTACGCATTGAAAAGATGTGGACGAGTAACACCTATCGCCTTATTCCCGTTTCCGAAAGTCGATTGTATGCTGCCAATTTTTTATCTGCAGTGGCCAGTTTTGTCTATTTTTTAATTTTGGAAGTTATTATTATTGGGGTAAGTAGTATTAAACCCTTATCAACCGTTAAATTACCCACACACATCTTGCTGGGATACTTTGTATGCGGGTTGATATTCATGATCATGTTAGTTCTTACAGGTTGGACATTTAATTGCCTAGCTCATCTTATAGAAAACACGATTAGTAACTTTTTACCTGACAAGTGGCAAGGCTTGCTTCAAAGCCTACTCTACGTGGCTACATTTATCCTTTTGCTAATTATCCTAAGTGTACTTAATAATCCAATTGGTACAATTATAAATAAACTATTTTCACCACTGTACTCGGCTAGCACGCCGCTTAACATCATTTTTACTTTACTCATGACTAGTGTATTCATGCTCCTTTGGACAGTAGTTCTGACCATCCCCAATCTCTATTTATTAAAACATTGGGTAGAAACCGAATAAGCTTTAAAGTCACAATTAAAAACACCTTCAACCAACTCGTTTCAAAGCTTAGTGAAATTTTTAATTGCTTCTTATATGTTCCTCATGTCATTAAATTTAAGATTCTTTGTCTCGAAGATACCCGCTTTTAGTCAAAAAAAAAATGTAACATGATAATTGCGTTACTTCTGATAATTTTCTGGGTACGATTAGAGTTGTTAGGAGGAAGCATACATGAAATTTTCGACTCAATTGCGTGAAAGAAGAAAAAAACTAAAACTTACGCAGGAATCTTTAGCAAACAAACTTAACGTAACTCGTCAAACACTTTCTCGTTGGAAAAACGATTTGAGTTATCCTAATCTAGACACCCTGGTCCAAATTAGCCAGATTCTAAACATTTCACTAGATTGTCTGCCAAAGGAAAATGAAAACTCCATGGTTGGCCAAATTAGTTCAAATGTCCGAAAAAAACGAAAATATAAAACTGTTCTATTAATAATTGGACTTCTATTGATCGCCACTTTTGTATTCATAACATTCCTAGGTTACGGTCGGGCCACACAAAACGCCACGATTGATCATCTAAATCCATTCATTAAGACTCAAGATGGCTATGCAATTTTACCCAACCTGGCAAATCAACAACAACTTACACAACAAGTAGATGTATTTGTCTCTGACGACGCATTTGGTAAAGGCAGCTGGCTAAAATTTGAGACAGGCCAATATACCGCTAAAAATCGCTGGACATTAATTCAACATAACGAATCCTATATTTCTAAAGTGCGTTTGCTAAACAAAAAACAGATTCCATTAGGCATGCGTGAGCAAGCTGGCAGTTTTTATACTGGCTATCAATCCAAAACTGAAGGCCCAAAAATCGGCAAAAAAATTTCGTGGTGGTGATTTGACTAATTCTTAATTTCAAAAACCACCAGTCACAAAAAAACGTTATGCCCATTTAAAATGAGCATAACGTTTTATAATGCAATTTATTTGGAAAAGCTTCATCACTTAGAGATTTTGATGTCGAAGCCCTTGTAAAGCGATAAATCCAAACACCAGAATGACAATAACTTCGATAACACTGCTGGCCACCGTGTCACCACTAAATTGTTGTGTAAAAGAAGAATTACTAGTAAATAGAGTATTAATAAACGAAGTAATCACACCTACTAGCATGTTAAATCCAAAATACAGCAAAATACTCAAAGTTTTACCTTTTACAATAATTACTGAAGTCATTAAGATAAATAATCCGGCAATGTAACTCAAAATTGCATTAATACTCAATGGTATCATTTGAGGCACCATCAGCATCCCCATTTCACCAAATAACTCATCCCAGCCGCCAAGATTACCAACTTGATAAATTAGAGTAGCAACAGGTACCACTAGCAAAACAAAGCTGACGACAATATTTGCTAAGATAACCGCTCCAATTTTAGCGAAAAATAGTTTATTTCGATTCACACCAGAAGCGACCATCAGGGCTAAAACACGATTCTTATAATCAATGGCAAGTAAGTGAAAGGGATAAATAATACCTAAGAATATCAGATTACTAACAAACAATAGGATTGCTAAGACAATACTTGTCACCAGAAGTGAAGAATTAAGGTGATCGAAATTTAAAAGTGCAATTGTTGCAATCACGTTTAACCCAAATAGGATTAAGGTCGCCATTAAATAATATTTGTCCCGTAAATATTTAAACAGTTCCATCTTAAAAATTAATCTTGCGTTCATTCGTCAACGCCTCCTTGCTGATCCAAAACTGATACTTTTGTCATAGTAGTAATCACAATTGCGTGTTCCACTAATTGAGGATATAAATTTTGCCATGATTCAGAATTAATATCAATCTTGACACCAGTCTCAGTTTTAACGAAATTAATTGATTCTGTGGTCAACAAATCTGCAAAAGCTTCGTCATTATTAGTCGAAATATTACGATAGGCTTGTTGACTATCAGCCTTCAAATCTAGTGCTTTAATGATGCGGCCATGGTCTATCACAAAAACAGTTTCGCATAAGCTTTCCAAATCTGTTTGAACGTGACTGGAAATCAACAATGTATGATTGCCTTTTCCCGTCCATTGACGCAAGTAGTTTTGAAACCACTTAACGGTATCTTGATCTAACCCACGGAAAGGCTCATCTAAAATTAAGACCTCTGCCGAATTCACAAGAGCTATCAGCAACACTAATTTTTTCTGCATACCATATGAAAAAGTTTTAACTGGGCGATCAAGCACAGATAATAAGCCAATCTCATCAGCCATTTGTTCAACTTTTTTCACATCATAATGGCCACGCAGTCCGGCGAAATATTGGATATTAAAGCGGGCCGTATAGTCCTTGTAAACCGAAAGATCATCAAGGACAATTCCCATTTTGGTCAAAATTGAATTTTCTTTTCTTGGATTACGACCATCAAAAATAATTTCCCCAGAATAATCGGTAATAATATTAGTTAAGCACTTGAAAAATGTGGTTTTACCCGCTCCATTGGCTCCCACTAATCCGTATGTATGACCTGGTTCAATTGTTAGTTGATCGATATCTAACGCTTTAAGGCTACCGTAACTTTTGCCTAAATTTTTAACTGTAATCGTCATCCCATCATCTCCTCATATTATGTTTTTATTATAGCAAAATTACGTCTCATTTACACTATTATTTCATATATAGTGGTGCATTTAATCTACAATTTTTAATCATTTTGAGTCTGAATTAAGATATCATTTTTCACTAAAAACCATAAAGAGCTCTGAAGAATCCTCATAATTCTTCAAAGCCCTTCTATTTTCTTAGACTACGAACTAATTTATACTTCACTAAAATCAATATCCAATTCTGCAGAAGCTGCTTTTTCTTCCTTCAAATATTGATTATCTAACATTTTGATAAATGGATAGTAAATAATAATTCCTAAAATAATTTCAAATAATTGTAAAACTGAACCTGTCCAGCTTCCAGTAGATAGCCACCCAGAAATAATCGGGGGTGTCGTCCACGGCAATAAGACGCCGTTTGTATGTGGCACCCATCCCCAAGTCATAACTAGGCCAGAAATCAGAGTGTTTAAAGTTGGAATAATAATAAATGGAATTGCAATAATCGGGTTAAGCACAACTGGGAGACCAAAAATAATCGGCTCGTTAATCCCAAAAATTCCCGGAATAATAGCTAGATTGCCTAACTGACGCACTCGATTTGATTTACAGATCACCAGCATAACAATTAGTAAAGATAATGTACTTCCGCCACCACCGTACGTTGTAAAGATATCAATAAACGGCTGTGTAAAAATGTGTGGTAATTCCAAATGCTTTTGAAAGGCCTGTAAATTATCCTGCGTCAAAACAAAGAAAATCGGCGACCAAACTGAATTAGTAATTGTGGGGCCGTTAATTCCAAAGCAGCAAAGTAAACTTGCCAAAAAATTATATAAAAGAACAGACGGCAATGAATTACCAACATTTTTCAATGGAGCTTGTAACATGGTATAAATGAAATTGTAAACGGTATCAAAACTAGTTAAACTAAATAAAATTCGAACAAGAAAAAATGCAAAAATAACTAAAGCACTAGGTAGTAAAGCATCGAACGATTGGGACACTGCCGGTGGCACACCTTCGGGCATTCTAATTGTCCAATGCCGTTTCAAAGCAAAACGATAAAGCTCTACACTGATTAAGGCAATAAAGATCCCCAGAAAAATTCCATTAGGTCCAAGATAAAGAGTTTCAACTGCACTAACAGTTTTCTTACCACTGTCAATGTGGTAGGCGTAAGAATCAAGAAAGAAATGATTGCAACTGCGCTAGCATTGACGGCTTGCAAGCCACGGTTTTTAGCATAGGCGTATGAAATCCCGAAACAACCTAGTAAACCAGTAAAACTAAAGACTGAGTTTGATACTGAACTGAACCATTCACTCCAATGAGAGCCTAAAATGCCAGTCCAGAATTCACTCCAGCCAGGGATTGGAAAGTTTCCAATCAATAAGAAAAATGAAGTTACAATAATCAAAGGCGTGATAATTAAGAATCCATCACGTAACGAGCGTAGCACAACGTTATTACCTAATTTTGTTGCAATTGGCATTAAGATCTTTTCAGCTTTATTTTGCATAAGGTTCCCTCCATTCTATGAAAAACAGTATTGTGATTTAAATTCTGTCATATCTGCTTTATTCACGGACAACTCACAGCCCTTTACAATAGCCTTTAATGAATCAGATAATCCCGTCCCACCTTTTTTCGGTACTTTAATAATTGTTAAATCTTCTTTATATTGTGTAACTAGCTCTTCATTTTTCTCAACAGCAGTGGCAACTAGCACTGGAATAGCAGAATTCCCCTGAAAGTAAGTTGCTAATTCACAGGCCATTGTCGAAAATTCCGGATAGTCATACGTCGGTCCGATGACAACCACATCAGCTTCCATTTTCTCCGCCATCTTAGTAAATTTACTTTGAACCACCTCGGCATTTTTATGATAATAATCGGTTCCACAATAAAAAGTTCCAATAACTTCACCATTAGCCTTTTTCAGATTTTTCTCTAAAGTTTCCGCACTGCCCATTGCAATTCTTTTGCCACCCAATTCAGTATCCGCTCGTTCTTTTCCACCTAATCCTGATTGAATTTGGTCTAAAATGACAATCACTTTCATTAGTGTTCCCTCCTCGCTCTGTTTTAATCTACAGGGGCTTTAATTCGCTTTTCGTATGCATCCAACCATTCTTGAGTAATTGGTTCAATAACAGTAGTTTCGTTTGGTCCCGGGTTGGCCATCAAAATTTGTGGCTGTTCATTTTCATTTCCCACACTAAAAGTAAATTCAACGTTGGTGGCAACACCCCACTCACCTTTGTGGTTCATAGCTACCAATGAAAACTCACCAGCTTTCCCGTAACGCTTTTTCAATTTCTCAATAAATGGATAAACCGCTTGATCGCAAGCTTCTTGAGGCGTTTTACCGTCACCCATTAACCTTACGATTTCGTAGGATAAACAGCCCTTCATAATGTCTTCACCTAGACCAGTTGCAGCTGCTCCACCAATTTCGCTATCTACATAAAATCCGGAACCAGATAACGGTGAATCACCAATCCGACCAGCCTTTTTCATGAATAGCCCTGAAGTTGAGGTACCAGCAGCCATAGATCCCTTCTGATCTAACGTAATCGCGCCAACCGTATCATGACCGTTATATGGATTTAAATTTTTTTCACGAATTTCTTTTAATCGTTTTTGCCAGATCTTTCTTGCACGTGGGGTTAACATATTCACAATTTCAAAATCATTTTGCATTGCATATTGAGTTGCTCCTTGACCAACCCGAAAACTGTTAAAATGCTGATCACTTAACTTACGGGCCACAGAAACAGCATGTTTGACATTTTGAATGCCAGCAACTGCTCCAATCGCGAGACTATCGCCATCCATAAAAGCGGCATCCATTTCAACAACACCCTGTTCGTTTGGTAAACCACCGTAACCAACCGATTTATAATACGGGTAGGCCTCTACTGTATTAATGAGTGCCTCCACTGCATCTCCAGCTGCACCTTGAGCCTTTAATAATTTACTCGCCTTCACAACCCCATCATGGGCCATTCTCCAGGTTGCAATTGTTCCGTATGTCATCTAATCATCCTTTCTTTTTCCTAAAACTAATATTGCCTTCATATAAATTTCCATATTGGTTAAAAGATCCTTTTCATCCATATACTCATCTTGTTTGTGTGCAATGCCTTTTTGACCAGGAAACGAAGGACCAAACGCAATAATGTTCGGCACCACACGGGCATAAGTAGCTCCGGTTGTCGTAACTGGGGTGCCATCTAATCCAGTGACCTGTTCATAAACTTCAGAAATCCGTTTTATCCAATCAGCTTGTTTGTTATGCATAACCCCTGGCATTGAGCGCACAATTTGAACTTTACTGTCAGGAAGAATATGTTGTTTGATGCCTTGCGTCACCTGTTCTTCGGTTATCGAAACCGGATAGCGAATCGCAATTGAAAGTTTTAATCCATTCGCGTTTTTCTCCAACTGATAAGGCGTCATAATCAACTTGCCACTATCTGCGTCTTCGAATTCAACTCCCAGTTTTTGTCCATAATGTTGATCGTGTAATCCCGCTAGCCAATGAAAATAATTCATAAGTTGACCACTCAGCAATTGATTATCATCAATTTTCTTAGCTAACAAGGTTAGGGCGTTTTTACCCAATTCCGGCGCATTAGACGGCGAACGTTTCCCCACAATGTTAATCTTTTCTTGATTTATCATGGCAATCACTGAATCAGGAACGTGATCAGATGCTTGTTCCTCGGGATTCAAGATATCAAACATCTGAAGATCAGCTGGCAGAATAGGCGTTTCAATTGCATAGTTCACAATTCCTCGTTCACCATACACAGCCGGATATTTACAGTCTGGTGTAAACCCATAAACCGGTGCAGGTTTCTTTGCTAAGTACCGTTTCATGTCAGCGCTTCCATTTTCTTCGTCAGAGCCAAATACTAGTCGAATGGTATGCGACAATTTAATGCCCATGTCCTTCAGCAATTTCATTCCATAAAGGCAGGCCATACTTGGCCCCTTGTTATCCAAAATGCCTCGTCCATAAAATCGTTGATCCTGTTTGCTTAACTCAAATGGTGCCGTTGTCCAATGACTACCAGCAGGTACAACATCTAAATGACCAAATATCCCAATGTAGTGTTCATCGTCGTTTCCCCATTGTACGTATGCAGCTGCATCATCCACAATGCCTGTTTTAAATCCGTATTGCTTTCCAATTTGTGTAACTAATGTCAAAGCTTCACGTGGCCCTTCGCCATAGGGTGCGTGTTCCTTTGGACTACTTTTAACACTCTCCACGCGCATCATTTTTTGTAGATCTTGTAGAAATTCTTGCTCTTGATCCGCAGTCAATACATGTATTTCTTGAGTCATCCTTCACCCTCCTCAAAGTTTGTGGCGAATCAACGTCGTTTTAAAACGATATTTGTCGGCACGATAATAAGAAGTATCTAAAAATATTGGTTTAGCTTCCGCGGTGTACGTAACCGACTGTACCTTTAGAATCGGACCACCAACTGAAACATGAAGTAATTTTCCAATATGGTCTTTAGCCAAAACAGCTTCAATTTCTTGTTGAGAATATGCAATTTTTTCCTGTTTCTCAATAATTTTAAACAGCGAGCCTGTAAAATCTTTTTTTGACAATCCTTTTACTAATGGTTCAGGTATATATATCTGTTCAACTGTCATTGGTTCGTTATCCCAATAGCGGCATCTAACCAATCTATACACTGAAACTTCGTGATTCTTGTTTATTTGAAGCATATCCAGAACATTTTTAGACGGATGGCTTACCTTTGCATAGGAAATCACTTCTGTATGACTATCTCTGCCATATGCTTGGGATGCTTCAGTAAATCCTTGAAGTCCTAGGCGTCCACTTTCGATTTTAGGTGCGTCAATCACATAAGTTCCCTTTCCTTGACTTTTAACCAGAACCTGAGATTCAATTAGTAGCGCAATAGCTTTACGAACTGTCAAGCGACTAACTTGAAATTCATCAGCAAGATCATATTCAGAAGGTAACTTTTGCTTTGTGCCATACTCACCATCATCCACGCGCTGTTTGATTATATCCGCCACATACCGAAATTTTGCTTTTCTCATGCCACACCTCCAATTTAATCAAACTAGTATGTACTGTTTAGTATATACTAGCATGATACATGCAAAAATTCGAGAAAAATGATGCTACGATTACTATTAAAAAAAGCACTCGCAAACTAACAGTTTACGAATGCTAAAAATGATTATCTAGCAAATTTAACTTTTACATTATAAAAGTGCAAAACCGATTTCAGAACTCTTTTTACTATAGTTTATCAAGAATTTATTGTGTCAAATAGTTTTTTACGAATTTACGTGTTACTTAAAATCAGTAATTCTTACACATTCGTCGACGGCTGCCTTCACTTGGTCATCATGAGTTGCAATAATAACGACTTTTCCTGAATTCGCCATTTCACGTAAACTATCAAGCACTAGTTGACCATTGGCGTGGTCCAGTGCTCCTGTTGGTTCATCTGCCAGAACAATCAACGGGTCCTGTAAACTAAGTCGTGCCAAGGCAACCCGTTGAGCTTCTCCACCAGATAGCGTAAATATTTTACGAGTTAAATAGGTATCATCTAATCCATATTTTGACAAATGTTCTTGTAGAACATTGGTTCGATAATGTTTCACAATATTAAGATTTTGGGCAACAGTTTCTTCATCGACAAGCGCATAATTCTGAAATAAATAACCAATATACCGACGAAAATATTTCAAACTTGGGATAGTTTTGATGTCTGTATCATCAAAACTGATTGACCCACTGGTTAATTTTTCTAATCGGCCGACACTATTCAATAGTGTCGTTTTGCCACTTCCAGATGGCCCAACGAGTGCGTACATTTTGCCAGTCTCAAACTGATAGTTAACGTTTCTAAAAACATGATACTGATCAAAGCTTTTACTACATCCACTAAGTTTTAAGTAACTGATCATTGTCCTATTCTCCTTTAATTGCTTTATTAATGTTCAAATAACGGTTTTGAATACCCAATATTAACAATTCACTAACATTGGATAGTACTAGCAACAGTATCATAACCATCATATTGTGGGTCACTGCCCACACGACGAAAGCTTCAAAAAAGCTTAATGCAAAATTCAAGACGATGAATTTCCCAAAGATACCAATGAAGTGGCTCCCCAATAGTCGTTTAATGGCTATTTTCTTGCGATTGTTACTAAAGTAAATGCTATTAAACGAAATGTTTTCAAGCACAATGATTGCTAGTATAATAACCAGGACCATTATTGAGATTGCTAGTTTGCGACGAACTAAGGCTAGTTGTTTCATTGCATAGCTCTTTGTGTTAACAATGCCACCGATGTAACGAGACATTCCTGATTTTTGAATTCCTTTCCGCATGACTGCGACACTTGGACTAAGAAAAGCTTCAGTTGAGAGGTAGCTTGACCAAATACTATTTGCGTCTGTATTTTTCTTACTGATTCCACCCAAAGATTCATTTGTTAAAACAAGGACAACTGCAGATTTTACATAGCCATTATAATAGCCCATATCCAGTGCATCCGCACTGTAAGTAAACAAGTGCTGTGCATTTTTAATTTTGATTGGCTTAATGAGCAGTTTCTTTCCGGTTTTATTTTCTGCACTGTTTAGCCATAGTTCGCTACGATACTCCCGCAAAATTTGTTTACGATTGGCATATTGTGCTTCAGGAATTAAAACGTACGTTGTGCTTGTTTTGTTTGATATTTTAACTCTTTTACCATTCGAAGCAAAAACTGAATTCATTTTTAAATAATTGGGGTTTACAGTCAAAACATGACCATTTGTAGAACTCATAACATCCGTTTTGTCAGTTCCCCATCCTTGATAGGCCGCAAGCATCCCTCCATGATTTGCTAAATAATGGAATAGAGTGGTAGAGCCATGTTCAAGAAATATATCTTCTTTTTTTGTAGTATTAATTGGAGAAATGTTGATAGTATAGTAAGTTTTTCCATGCATCCAAACTGATAATTGATCACTTAATTGATGATTCTGTTTTAGTGTTCCCAGTAAAGTCACGAAAGTCATACAAGCAAATATTTCCACGACAATTTTAATAATCATATTAATCGGAAATTACAAGAACAAGTTAGCCACCCCGC
>NZ_DOEM01000033.1:0-78166 GCF_003533255.1 Pediococcus sp. | reverse complement strand
CAAGAACCCGCACTACGTTCCAGCCCAAATTTGCTGGAGACGGCATTTTATCTAATTTTGCTGCCATGCACGTTTTCGTATCAAGCAACAAGATAAGTTTTTGTAGTTTCAACCTTTAGTACCCTATTATTTAATTATTCAACCCGTGGTTCTCTTGCTTCATCTGCTTTACGACGCCCTTTATCCATGGCATTCTTGGCTTGATCCGTTTTCTTAGAAGCAAAGTTACCTGTCTTTTCGGCAGTGTTTTTCACCTTATCTTGTACAGTCTCACTATCCGCTTCATACTCTTCACGAGTTTTAACATCTACCACGTTTACATTAACTTCAATGACATCTAGATGAGTCATATCTTTAACTTCACGTGTAATAACTTCTTTCATCTGTTCAAAAATATCTTCAATATCTTTACCATATTCGGCAACGATGTCCATATCAATCGCAACTTGTTTTTTGCCAACTTCAGCATTGATCCCTGAACGCACATCATCACTATTGACCAATTTATCTTTAATATTAGAGAAAAATCCACCATCAACAGTCAACAAACCGTCAATCTCCTCTAAAGCAATTCCAACGATTTTTTGAACAACTTTATCATCGTAAGTAAGTTCGCCATTAATATCCGGTTTTGTTTGTGCATTAGATCTCTTATTCATTTGATCCCTTCCTGTCATACCGTTTGGTTGAATTAATTCTTTTTCTTTCATGTTAGTTTCCTCCTATTTATTCTTTGTTATTCAAATATTCATCTAACAGATGGCTTTTATCTAAATACAGCCCAATTGCTGTACCTACGCCCACCATAATGATGAGCAAAAGGGTTTGAAAAAAGCCAATCGTAACTAATAAAACTGCAATAATCAGTCCGACCACTCCCCCAATAATAGGGAGTTTATATTCATCAAATATTGCTTTCATTTGCGACCTCCTACTCTACGCGAACGTTTTTTGAAGTAGCCGCTCCCCTTGATTGGTAGCGTTCTAGTCTGACATTAACCTTAACTGAATGATGAGCACCCACAAGATTTTTTATTCGATCCTGGACTCTGTTTGACCATTCTTCAGTATGATCAACTAGAGCAGAAGTTCTCTTGATTTCACCTTTAACAATTACTGTAATTCGTCGATTTAACGTTTGAACCTTCACTTTAGGTGATCCAATAAAGTCCTCTTTATTGAGCATTGAACGTACCATTCCTTCAATGGCCCGGCTGTGCACACTCAACTTGCCTCGATTTTCCTTTAAAGTAAAAGTTGTCGTTGCTTTGGGATAAAAAAGAATGATCAGGATAACAATCAAAAAAGCAGCTAAGACAACTACAGAAATCCAAAACATTGTGGTATAAGCATAGTAATTTGTTAAAAAGAAATCTCTCATATTCACTAAAAATCGGGAATGCTGTTCCCCCGGCCAAGTTAAGGATGTGACAAACAAGCACAATACCATAAAGAGTAAGGCACAAACAATGAGGACTGTTTTAAAAAATTTATTCATATAGTTGCCCTCCTATAAATTGATCGCCTCTCCACCCGTTACCCCATAAATTTGGGCTGTGACATAACTTGCATCATTAGAAGCTAAGAAAACATACACGGGAGCTAATTCGGCTGGTTGTCCTGCTCGCTTTAACAAACTATCCTGACCAAATTTTGGCAAGGCCTCTTTTGGCTGACCCTTATCTAGCTGAATAGGTGTCCAAATCGGACCAGGAGCAACACCATTTACACGTATTCCCTTAATGGCAGCTTGTTTAGCTAAATTAATAGTAAAGTTTGCAATTGCTGCCTTCGTTGCTGCATAATCCATTAAATGTTTACTAGGATTAAAAGCTTGAATAGAGGTGGTTGTAACGATACTACTTCCTGCCGGTAAATGAGGTAACGCAGCTTGCGCCAAGGCAAACATTGAAAGAATATTAACTTGGAAAGTGTCGTTTACTTGTTTCATAGACAGATCCTCTAAATTTGAACAAGAAACTTGCTGACCTGCATTCAAAACTAGCGTATCTAACCCACCAAATTCATCTACAGTATCTTGAACAAGTTTTGCTGCTGTACTTTCTTCACGTAAATCGGCTGGCAGTAATAAAATACGGCGACCAGCCTCCTTTACGTACTCTGCAACAGCATTTGCATCCTTTTCTTCACCTGGAAAAAATTGAAGTGCAATATCTGCGCCTTCTCGAGCAAACGCAATGGCTGTTGCCCGACCAATTCCCGAATCACCACCAGTAATTAATACACGGCGATTCTCCAGTTTGTGATTACCACGATAACTTGTCTCGCCGCAGTCAGGTACTGGTTGCATCTTGGCCTGAAGTGCCGGCGTTTCTTGATCTTGCTTTTCAAAGCCGTCAGTATGATACAAGTAACGTGGATCTTTCAGATCTGGTTCCTTCATAGCTTACTTTCCCCCTTCTTAACTGTCATATTGGGTCTAATTAGTAAACCCATTATCAATATTAGAAACCCCATTTTAAAGTGATCACCCTCATCTTATTGTTAAAATAAGATTTCCTTTTGATACTTTTAGGATATCGAAACCAGATTAGTTTTTCAAGCAAGATGCTTAACTATTTCTAATGATTAAAATAAGCATATCCTTTTAACTCGTCATCTGATTTCTGACATAATAGAAATAAACGCAATTAAATGTTTGAATTCATCATGTAAAACTGAACTTGAAAGGAGAGATATAGAAGTGATTTTAAATTTCAACATTTCAAAAAAAGGTATCACTAAAGCCAACCATCCAAAACAAATCAATTGGATAGTTTTAAAAAATGCCACCAAAGAAGAAACTCAAAAAACTATCGATCAATTTGATCTTCCAAATGACATTTTTATCGGATCCAATCAAGCCGAAGAAGTCTCTCGATTTGAAAAACTTAAAGATACAAACTTGAATAATAGCTATTCTCTTGTCCTTATTAATCTCTCTGCCAATACTAAAGAAAATATTGAATTCCAATTAGAGCCTATCTCATTTGTAATATCAGATTCGTTACTTATCACTTATGTCTGTGAGAATTCAGAGTTTATTGAACATCTCGTTGAACAAAGGGGACAGGAAATCACAAACTTAGATTTGCTAATTTCATTTGCCATTTTCACCACGTATACCCATTTTATTAAGGAACTACAGGAAATAAAAAAGACAATTGATGATTTAGATCAGGCCGCAAGAAAAACTACAGAAAATTCAGAATTATTCCGTTTAGCTGACACGGAAAGAAAGATTGTCTATCTAGATCACACATTACAGGATCAGGCCGAAACCTTAGATTCGTTATGGGAAGAAAAGGCGTTCATTTCAAATATTAATGATGAAGCATTGATTTATGACATCAAGCTCAGTCAACGCCATGCAAATAAACTAGTTCGCGTTTATCGAGACTTACTGGAAACTATTGGTGGACTGTTTACTGACATGATGGATAATAATCTCAATCATTTAATGAAATTTCTAGATTCGGCGGGATTAGTCATTTCGATTCCTGCTTTAATTTCTGGAATTTGGGGAATGAATACAGGTGGAATTCCTGGTAAAAGTTCGTCGTTTGGTTTTCTCATTGTTATGAGTTTAGCAACCCTTCTTACAATAATTACAGCAATTCATTTAAAGAAAAAAGATTATTCAAAATAGAAAATGCACAAACAATCTAATACGCTGTATGTTCAAAGCACAAATTACTCATGTGATCAAAAAAAGATCCAAAAGATTTGCCAATTTTAATGTGTTTTAGCTATTTAAGTTTGCAAATAAAACAGGCCAGAGAAAAAATTTCTCTGGCCTGTTTTTAAAGATCAAACATTTTCAATATTAATTATTTTTCATAATTACCTGTAATTGTATTCAGCTTAGAATAACTACCTGTTTGCGTATTATAACGGTAAATACCGGTCAAACTGCCTACTGTATTGGAAGAATTGTTCTGACGTACTTCAACTTGGTAGTAGTTCGTACCAATCTGCGTCACACCAAAGGAAAGTCCGCGCTGATTAGTAATCCCCACTGTTCCCGTGAATGAAGTAATGACACTATCAACCTGGTCATCCGTCAAACTCCCAGTAGTTTGAGACGCGCCTGAACTGCTTGAATTGCTATTTGAATTCATGCTGGAACTTTGAGATGTAGTCGAGCTACTACTTGCAACACTTATTTGATTCGTTAAAGCTTTTCCTTGCTCTTGAAGGTTTTTAATCCCTCTAACTGATGAAGGCAACGCATTTAATTTAGCCAAATCCGCTTTAGCTGTTTCGTAGTACCCATTTGAAACAGCATCATATGCATTTTGATACCACCTATTTGCTTCTTTTAGTTGAGCGGATTTGGTGCTCAAATCTTTAGCTTGTGAAGTCAGTGCATCCCCGTTTGTCTTTTCTGACGTCATTTTTGCCAAACTAGAATTTGCAGAATCAGTATCACCACTATTCAGTGCCTCTTTGGCGGCTAAATAGTTTTGAACATTTGCAAGTAATTCACTTACTTTACTATCATTATTGTTTAAGCTTTGCGCTTTTTTTAACGTTGCTAGTGCATTACTTGTTTGTCCATTTTCAATTTGCTTTTGGGCTTTTTTTAATAAAGCTGAGGCCTTTTTTTGGTTGGTCTGCGTTGAAGTGGCAGAAGACGACGAGCTACTTGCTGCATCACTTTGTCCACCATTACTGCATGCAACCAAAGAAAACAGCATAACAACAGCAGCTACCCCAACTAAGCTCTTCTTAATATTTAATTGTAAGGTCATGATTTTCTCCTCCTTGACGACATTATACCATGTTCCACAAGTTAATTAATAAACGAATAACCAGTAGATTAAATAGCTAATTGTCAGGGTAGCCAAAATCATAGCATTTGTCCATTTAAACATCATAAATAAAGCCAAATATTCTCTAAAAGCTGCAAACGGAAGATAATGGATGGATGTCGACGCACTAATTCCAGACATTGTTGTATGCAATCGTTTCGCAATAACACCAGCTCGAAACACGTGAAAACTGTTTGTAACAAAAATGGCTCGATGAAAAACCTTTTCCTTTGTCATTAATATTTCTGAATTATATAAATTCTCATAAGTAGAGGTTGAAGCATTTTCTTGAATAATTTGAGATTTAGCAATACCGTTTTCTATCAAGTAGTTGCCCATAGCACGACTCTCTGGCATGATTTCATCGGAACCCTGTCCACCCGAAACCACAAATTGCGGGTGAGCCCCTCGTTTTCGCTGCTGTTTGTATATTGCAATTCCTTTATCCAGGCGTCGCTGGAGAATCCTCGAAACACTGCCATCTGCCAGTAGACCCGCTCCCAAAATCACAATAAAATCCACAGAATACAGAATAGGCAATTCGTCCAGCAAAGAAGACAACACATATGAAAGAAAACCAACCATGAGATAGCCGATCCATAAAAATAAAATACCAAGTATCATCCATATAAGATGACTACGAAAAAATAGCGAATTTAGTAGGGTTACAATAAGCATGCCCCAAATCACAAAACCAATAGTTTCTAACATGACGTAACCAAGTTGTGAACCCGAATAACGAATAAGTCTTCTACTATAGAGCACACAGGCAAGTGCAAAAAAGGCTAAAGCAATGGGAATAATTCCAGTCAGGACTAAGCTCGTAATCAACATCATAGCTTGCATCCAAGGTGCCTGAGTCACTTCAAGCCACTGCCAAACTGCAATCACAAAACATATCAGCCCGGCAATCAAAAAATAACCATTTAAAAATCGACGCCGATCAGTAAGCCACAACGTGATAAAAACTGCTAAACAAATGCTGCCCCAATAACTAAAGTCCATCTTTGTCACTTCCTCTCCTATTTTCATTTTAGAATGCTTTCGAGATTTTTTAAACTTTAATGTCGTTATTTAATTGTAGCTTTTCCTATACCGCAAAAAAAAGATAAAATCAAGTCTTTCATTTTTTTAATTTCGAGATACAATATATAGTGTTGTTTGGTTTTGAAATCGGAACATATTGTGTACGGCCGTATACATAGAAACAAGAGAGGAAGATAAGCAAATGTCTAATTATTTACACTTTTTGGCACATCAATTAAAGGGTTGGCCTCAACAAAACTACTATTTATTCTTTTTCAGTCTTGGTTGTCAAATCATGACTTTGGTGAATTCACCAATTACAGCTTTAACAATTACTACATTTATTGGAACCACATTAGGTGTTTTATGTATTTTAGCAATCAATGCCGCAAAATCAGTTAATGGTTGGTTAGGATTATTATCTGCATTATGTTTTATAATCACAGGTTTTGCAGCAAAAAATTATTTAAGTATGGCAGAACAGTTGGCTTACGTTGTTACACTTGATTTACCAGTTCTGATGAGTGCAAACTGGAACGTTAACATGGTTTCTAAGATTCGTAAGTTCACTGGTAAAACTTGGTTTGTGGCATTAGCTTCAACAGTGGTTGTTTACTTTGTCTCTGGTTACCTAATCGGTACATTCACTAATGATCCTCGTCCATGGGTTGACGCCATCAGTTTTTCAATTAGTTTAACAGCTGGTGTTATCTGCTTCCTCCGTTTCAACAACCAATACTTCTGGTGGTTTGCTTCAGGAATTGCACAAATGGTCCTTTGGTTCATTTCATTCCGTCAGGGCTCAGCTACATTAGCCATGTTTGTAAACAGTTCAATCTACCTTATTAACGATGTTTTAGCATTTACAACATCTCCATGGTACAACAAAAAAGAACGTGCACGTCTTATTAAGGAAGAAAATAATTATTCCGAAAAAGAAGAAACCGTTGGTGACGTGACACACGCCTAAGTCCACATACAAAAACAAGCGTATTTTTCAGCAAAAAGCTGGAAATACGCTTGTTTTCTTACTCAAAAAAAGATTGTTTAACCGTTTCAATTCGTTCACTCTTTATTAGGACAACTTATTGAAACAAACGGCCGCATTTAACCCCGATTCCTGCGAGATCGCGATCCCGCTTCCATCGATCTTAAATGCAGCTGTTTAACCGTTTCAATTCGTTCACTCTTTATTTTGTTTTTCTCATTCCAAAAATTGCTGATACGATTAGCACAACCACAATTGCACCAATTATCGAGGGAATTAATGCCATTCCTGCTAACTGAGGTCCCCATGTTCCCAAAAGGGATTGTCCTAACCAAGCACCCACTAGTCCTCCTACAATATTACCAATCCATCCTGCTGGTAAATCTCTACTTGTAATCGCACCTGCAAGCGCACCGATAATTCCACCAATAATTAAAGCCCATAGCCATCCAAACATTGTCCTTCACTCCTTTTGGTTTTGTCTAGAGTATTACTCATAAAATCAACTAGTGATCACTTAGTTGTCTCTATAAACGCCTCTTAGAAAAACAAGATTTGTTTACACAGTTAGTATAGCAAATTTCTAAAGGTTCTTACAACTTTAATGCTTATTGTAGTAATTATAATTTTCTTATGATACCGACTTATCAATATCTTATTTCAAGTCATTAATTCCCTTAACGTCTTCATCTGTTAATTTAACATTTGTTGCAGCCACATTCTGTTCCAAATGATCTAAATTGGAAGTCCCTGGAATTGGCAATATCACCGGTGATCGTTTTAATAACCAAGCCAAGGCAATTTGTGAAGGACTTGCCTGATACTTTTTGGCTAACCCATCTAAAACTGATCCTGGTT
Source organism: Pediococcus sp. (assembly GCF_003533255.1). Lineage (NCBI taxonomy): Bacteria > Bacillati > Bacillota > Bacilli > Lactobacillales > Lactobacillaceae > Pediococcus > Pediococcus sp. The sequence goes on along the minus strand of NZ_DOEM01000033.1, from coordinate 70,480 downwards.
TAGCAAGAGCTCCAGTTGCCAAAGGAAACCAAGGAACAAAAATAATTTGATGGGTTTCACAGTAATCTAGAACATTCTCGTCTTTTCGATTAGTAACATTATAAAGATTTTGTACTGCTTCGATTTTGGCATACTTGCTGGCTTCTTGAATCTGATTGATTGAAACTTGACTTAGACCAATATGCTTAATTTTTCCTTCTTGCTGCATTTTGGCAAGTTCACCAATTTGATCCGCAACTGAAACTTTGGGGTCGATTCGATGCAAAAACAACAGATCAATACTATCTACACCCAATGTGCGTAAATTCATTTCAACTTCTTGTCGCAAATATTCAGGGCGACCAACTGGAATCCATTTATCAGGCCCTTGGCGTGTAAAACCCACTTTTGTTGAAATAAAAACATTTTTATATTCGCCCTTGTAAGGTGCAAAGGCATCCCGAATCAGTAAGTTAGAGGTGAACGGTCCATAAGCATCTGCCGTGTCAATAAAATTCACGCCTAGTTCAACTGCTCGTTGTAAAACCATTACAGCATTTTTAGGGTTCTCTGAGGGCCCCCAAACACCCTTACCGGGTAGTTGCATTGCACCATATCCTAAGCGACTAAACGTTTTTTCTCCAAGTGTCAGTGTTCCCACCTTGTTTGCATTTACTTCAGTCATTATTTCACCTAATCTTTCTTTAAATTGATAGGCTATTTTTGCATGAAAGCTAAATTTAGCTTATCCTAAAACTATAGAACGTTTTCATTGTTTAACCGTTCAAGTCTAATGTCAACTATTTTAAATTCTAGGAGATGTCAATAATGAGTCATCAAATTCCACAAATCAAGCTTAATGATGGGGCCGTTTTTCCACAAGTAGGCTTTGGAACTTATAAATTAAATGGGGCAACTGGTGTAAGTGCTATTCGCAGTGCACTTGATAATGGCTATCGTGCTTTGGACTCAGCTTATAATTACGAGAACCATGGCGCACTTGGTGAGGCCATTCGACAAAGTGATATTCCGCGCTCTCAGATCATGATTACATCAAAATTACCAGGACGTCATCACCAATACGACGAAGCTTTAACTAACATTCAAGAATCACTTTACCAAACCGGGTTAAAATATTTCGACCTTTACCTAATTCACTGGCCAAATCCAAAAGAAGATCATTATGTGGAAGCATGGAAAGCTTTAATTGATGCCCAAAAATGGGGGTTAGTTCGTTCAATCGGCGTTTCTAATTTTTTACCAGAACATATTGATCGTTTGATTGATGAAACCGGCGTAACACCGGCCGTCAATCAGGTCGAATTGCATCCCTATTTCTCACAGGCACCTCAACGTGAATACGATGCAGATCATCATATCGCAACTGAAGCTTGGAGCCCTCTTGGTCGAGCAAGTTCTGTACTGCAAGATTCCACAATCAAAAAAATTGCTGATGCCCATAAGAAATCCGTTGGTCAAATAATCTTACGCTGGGAAACTCAGATAGGTGTTATGCCCATTCCAAAATCAAGTTCAACCGTCCGTCAAAGAGAAAACTTACAAATCTTTGATTTTGAGTTAACGCCAGAAGAAATGGAAGCCATCACGAATTTGGACCGTCCAGACGGCCGTGTTAAGAACCAAGATCCAGCAGTTTATGAAGAATTTTAAATATAAATGGAAAATAAGACACATTAGATTCTGTGTACTGAGTTACGTCAGAATCTAATGCGCCTTATTTGTCATTCTCTTTTATTTATGCTTTTGCATGTTTTTTCATAATCCAATAGAATGGTACAGCAATCACCAGGGCCCCAAAACCAAATAACAATTGTGACACATCAACCTGAATCAGCAACCACACACTGACCAAAATTGCGATGATTGGAATTAACCAACCTCCAGGAATTTTGAACGTTCGTAGTTCCTGTGCCCGCGTATAACGAAACACAATAACCGCCAAACAAGTTGGAATATACTGAGCAAAACGCGAAACCACGCTAATTTGAGCTAAAGTTTCGAACGTTCCAGACCAAGCAATCAGTAGTGATATTGTTGCCGACACAAGAATGGCCACGTATGGGGCATTCTTTTTATTACGCCGACCAACAATTGCCGGCATAATACCGTTTTCTGCCATTGCTACTCCTGAACGAGGTGTAATAAATGAAGATGCCACACAGATACCACCAATTGAGATGATTGTCCCGGCAGCCACCAGACTAGTTCCAAAATTACCAGCAATTTTACCAAATGCTTCTTGAATTGGTGCCGTTGACGCGCTTAGGTGTTGTCCTAAAATTCCAATCGACACAACTTGTAACAAAATATAAAACACGGTTACAATCACAATGACCAGTAAAATAGCACGTGGCAAATTCTTCTCTGGTTTTCGCATATCACCGGCAGCTACCACTAAGCCTTCAAATCCAGTAAAGGCGTAAAACAGTAAAACTGCTGCTGCAGCAAATGCACCACTATGATAAGTTCCCCCAGGAAACAACGGTGTAAAATTGTTACCATTAATTGCAAAGAATCCAATCAAAACAAACAACAGCAAGGGTAATAATTTCGCAATTGTCACAATGTTATTCACGATTTTTGAAAGGGTGACACCAGAAATATTCATCAGTGCCAAACTCACAATCACTACGGTCACAATAATATTTTTAATCAGGGGGGGTATTCCAACCTGGTACAATCCCGCCTAACGCAGTCGTAAACGCAACCGCCATTGTCGCCTCAGCAATCATGCGAATTGCCCAAGTCACAAAACCGACCTCATAACCTACAAATTCACCAAAGGCTGCTTTAGCGTATATGTATGGACCCCCATTTACTTCAAACAAGGAAGCACATTCTGCAAAACAAACGGTAATACTTGTCACAAGTAAAGCATCAAAAATAAAAACACCGATACTTGCGGTTCCCATCAGTTTCATCGCTTGATTTGGAAGTAGAAAAATTCCTGAACCAATAATCCCATTAATCCCTAACAGGACAATACTCCAAAAACCCATCTTTTGTTTTTCTGTTTCAATATGCATAGGTATCCTCACTTTCGCGCGCTTTAATTGTGTTGGCTACGTTTAACCAAATCTTTAAAAAACTCTAGTTGGTCTGGAAATTCTTGCCACATATTTTCGGGATGCCATTGAACTGCTACTATTTCACTATTTTGTGTAGACTCAACAGCTTCAATCACTTGATCATCACTTTGTGCAGAAACGGTTAATCCGACTGCAACTTTCCGCACAGCCTGATGATGCCGTGAATTTACATAACTGCGATCTGTTTTGAGAATTGATCGCACATAACTATGAGGTTCAATGACCACATGGTGCGTTGGAAATTCACCGGGAGCCGCCTGCGCATGTCGGATTCGACAACTTGGATCTTGCACACCTAAATCTTGGAAAACTGTGCCGCCCATGGCAATATTAATCACTTGAATTCCTCGACAGATTCCAAAAATCGGCTTTTTGGCAGCCATTGTTGCTTTGACAAGTGCAATTTCAAATGCATCACGCTTATAATAAGTTCGACCAATTTCAGGAATCGGCTCTTCACCAAAGAAGGTAGGATCCACATCTGGACCACCCGGAATTAACAAACCATCAAACGTGTTCACAAGTTCTTCCGATAACTCAGGAGCAGTATAAGGTAAAACGATCGGGAGGCCACCCGCTGCTAAAACTGCGTCTACTGCACCACGAGGAGCAAAGTCAGCCCGGCGTTCGTTAATAACTTCTGAATCAGCCACCCTCACATCTGCAGTAATTGCAATAACTGGTTTCATGTAACTAACACTTCTTTCTCATTTTTTAATTTAATTTTAACAATATACCATTTTTCTAGAAGTTTCTCAAGTTTAAATCAAAAAAGTAGCCTTAACTTCAATAAACTATTTTAAAATGTGTAGAAATAGGAGCCAAAGTTCTACTTTATTCGTCAATCTTAATTTTTTCCCAATCTTTACCCCAGATGACACCAACGATTTCTTCACCGGTGTGGGACATAATTACGGGCCCCAATTGATTACTCTCAAACTTAGCTGCTGGAAACTCTTGTTGAATGGTCTCTTCCCATTTGGCACTTAAATCATGGTCTACTCCGTAAATAATGGAAACACGATACTCATCTTCACCACGGTCCAAATCAGAATGTAGATTATCCAAAACTTTTTGAAGTGCACGTTTCCGTGTGCGTTCCTTACTTTGAATCACAATACGTCCCTTTTCATCCATATCTAAAATTGGCTTAATTCTTAACAAGTTTCCCATAATGGCCGAGCGGTTGGTGATCCGTCCTGAACGCATCAAAAAGCTTAAATTATCCACCATAAAATCAACCTTAGTTGTCTCACGAAGGTGTTTCAAATAAGGAATAATTTCCGTACCAGTTTTCCCCTCTCGACGTAATTTGGCAGCCAACAAGACCATGTTAGCTTCACCTTGACTAGTCATACGCGAATCAAACGGGAGGACATTAATTTCTGTAATACCTTTTGCATATTCCGTTAGGTTTTCGATGAAACTTGTAATGCCACTAGATAGATGGATACAAATCACCTCATCGTAATTTTCGGCAATCAATTTATCGAAAACTTCTTGCATTTGTCCTAACGTGATTTGAGTTGTGGAGGGCATCAAACCGGAAGTCTGGAGCTTTTCATGGAACAACTGATCATCAATATCAATATTCTCCAAAAAAGTTTCTTGCCCAAAAATAACCGTGATTGGTACCACAATGATGTCATTTTCACGAACTTGTTGGTCAGAAAGGTAGGCAGAACTATCCGTTACAATTGCTGTTTTCATACATTTCTCCTCGTTGTTTGGATACCTTTTAGTATAAAGACTTACGTCAGAATAGCAAATCAAATCCATGGAATTAGGAAGTATTTTTCCTGACAAAATTTACATTATAAAAAAATTGGTCACTTCTGTAACAAATTATTGGGTTCATCTATTAGAAAATCACACTCTCAAAACTCGAATTGTGATATCGCTGTCAATTGCGCTATAATAGCTTTATTGAGTTAAGGAAGGGAAAAACGTAATGAATTACAATCCGGGAAAAGATTACCTAACTATCGATATTGGCGCAACATATACGAAATATGCGCTAATTGATCATAGTGGTAATTTAAAAGTTAAGTCCCAGTTTAGTACACCGCGCGATAGTGTGGATAGTTTTTTAAAAAAATTATATGGCGTAATTAACGAAGTCCTTCCACATATCAGGGGGGTCGCTTTTAGTGTACCTGGCCGTATTGATCAAAAAGAACAAATTATTTATCACGGCGGCGCCCTCCCAATGTTACACGGCCTTAGTTTAAGTAAAATTATTAATCGCCGGTATGACTTGCCGGTGACCATGGAAAACAGTGGTAAAGCAGCCGCCCTAGCAGAACTCTGGCTAGGTAATTTAAAAGAAATCAAAAATGGTGCCGCAATTATCTTGGGAACCACTGTGGACGGTGGCATCATTCTAAATGGTCACCTTTGGTATGGATCTAATGCTCAGGGTGGTGACCTAAGTTTTATGCTCTCGCAAATTAACGGTGCAGCAGATGATGCTGATAATTTAATGTTTAATGCAGGTTCAGCAGTAAGAATGATTAATAATATTGCAACTGTATTGGACTTTACTGATCATAACGATGGGATGCGTGTTTTCAAAGCAATTGAAAATGGCGAACCCGCCGCACGAAAAATTTTCGACCAGTACTGCCGCAGAATTGCCTATATGATTATCAATACTCAAGCTGTCCTTGATTTAAGCAGATATGTCATTGGCGGTGGTATCAGTGCAGAAAGTATCCTCGTGCCGGAAATAAAACATCAATTACAATTACTTAGAGATGACAATACGTTACTGCGCAAAACTTTGTCTGTTCCAGAAATCTATTCGGCCTATTTTAAGAACGATGCAAGTTTGTATGGTGCACTTTACAATCTTCTTCTCCATTTAGACGATGAGCATCTCATCCCTGATTTTGAAAGTAAACCACAGGACGATCCTTCCCAATCCAATTAATACGGGTCTTCAATAAACTAAAAAGTGATTAAGTATGAAATGGCTTAGCTTCAAAAGCTCATAATTTCGTCTTAATCACTTTTTTAATCAAACTATTGGTTTTAACATATGTATGGTAAACTTGTGTACAAAATATGTTTAGTGATGTACTAGAAAATGTTATCAACCTTAACCTATCCATTTTACGGAGGAACACCTGCATGAAGAATCCCAATACAGTACCAGAACTGCTGCAAAGCTTTCAAACTAACTTTAAAAATTTTAAGATTTTCAAACATGCCCTATTTGTAAACTACGCATTGATTCCTCGAATAATCACTTAGCTTGGTTTAATAACCTATTTTGCCGGCGTTTTATCGTTCGGTCTCTTTGCGTTAAGTATCCATATGTCGATTATGCCGTTGTTCCACGTTTGGCTGTATCAGATTATCCCCATGCTTTTAATTCCTTTTTCTTTCAACCCTGGTTCAATTGTATATTGGTGTTTAACAGTCTGGGAACTAGCCACCATTTATGAAGTCATAGAAAAAATCATTCGGGAAGTCGGAATTCGAAACTTATTCCGGCAGGTTCAGAAAAATAGCCGTCTTTTACAAATCGGCTATGCCTATGAATTAAATCCCCACGAGAATCTTATCCTTAAACAAGATCCGAAAACCGGATCATGGACCGATACGCTTGCTGCCCTCCCTGTAGATGTTCAAAATCAGTGGGAACACATTTCCCACATTCAAGAAGGCAAATTTGGCTTCCAGCGGGCAACCAACTATAACGCCCATGCAATTCAAAGTTTCTTAAAAAAAGATTTCCACATAAATTTACTTTTTTAGACGTACTGCCTTCTATTGGTGCATTACCGTTTTACTGGCAAACCACCGATACGCCCTCAGAAAAAATTGTTTTTTATTTCAAGAATAACGACCATAAGGCTAGCTATGTTCTTAACAATTTCACCCCTGACGGCCATAAAATACGAAAAACCTTAAAACAGATTTTAATTGAAAATTTATTAATTTTTATTTGGTGGTAATAAATAAGAAGAGGCCGAATATTATTTCTAAAATGTAAAAAAGGCAGTTAGATTTTTTCGCTTAGCTACGCCTAATGAACGATCCAAAGTATGGATCATTCGTTAGTCTAGGCTATGCTCAGAATCTAACCGTCCTTTTTTCTACTCTCTTTACTTTACTGCTCCGTTGCACTTTGTTGACTAATACTCAAGATTGCAATTCGAATTATAGCCAAATTGACATGTTTTTCCGTCGTTTCGTCAAGTTCCAGATAACGACTCACATATTTATCTAGCTCTTTATAGACATCACTTGCTTCTAATTCTTCATCCGAAGCATTTTGGTATTCATCAAGCATTTTTTTGATTTCATCTTTTTCAACCGCATCCGTAAAATCCGTGACAACACCAGCTCCATCGTACATTTCCACTAAACTTGTTTCTGGATTAATGTCTAGATCAAAATCAGACAATGGTGTTTCGATTAAGAAAAAGCCTAAATCGCTGTAATTATCGGTATGAATAACTGCTCCACCCTGCTCACCGCGATCAATAAAAACATAATAGTCATGTTGATCCTTACTTTTGACAAAATAATCGACCCCTGACATATTTGGCAAACTTTGAATGACACTATTTTCGTTAACCCGAATTGCGTTTCCTGTTTCATTGATTTTGGCTAATGTTGGATATTGGTAAAGCATACTAAACCTCCCACACTGATTATTCAGCGATTTTTGTTCATAAAATCCATTATACAACTATTCATCATAAATGCATGTTACAAGTTTTAATCACTTACTGAATCAAGTACACTTTGCACTCATAAGGGCGTAAGGTCTCGTTTTGATCGTCAGCATAATTCCCCAAAAGCTTCAATTTATTACTTTGCTGGCTCAAATCATACCACCGCTGTACGGTTCTTTCTGTGAAATTACTAATAACTAATAGATCTTGTGTGTCTAAATGACGGGTATATGCCCAAACTTGGTCATCATCTGGATCTAACAACTGATAATCCCCATAAACAATTACATCATACTGTTTACGCAGTTGATTCATTCGCCGATAGAAATTAAAAACTGAATTCTCATCGTCAACTGCTTGTTTGGCATTAATTTCATCATAATTAGGATTAACCGCAAGCCATGGGGTTGCTTTACTGAACCCAGCATTCTTCGAAGTATTCCATTGCATTGGTGTACGTGCATTATCTCGTGACGAGTGTTTCAAATATTGTAACATCTGGTGGGAAGTCACCAACTTTTTTTGATCGACCAGTTCGTGATAGGCATTTAAACTCTCAATATCCTTATACTGTTCTAACAATTTGAAATTAGCATTGGTCATTCCTAACTCTTCGCCTTGATAAATATAGGGTGTGCCCTGCATAAAATGCAAGGTTGCTCCAAGCATCTTAGCCGAGACAACGCGAAATTTCTCTTGATCATTGCCAAAACGTGAAACTGCTCGTGGCTGATCATGATTATTCCAGTACAAAGCATTCCATGCCTTACCATTTAGATCTGTTTGCCACTTAGACATCACTTGCTTTAGGTCGGTCAACTTTACCCGATTAGTACTCCATTTGCCGATCAACGGATTCTCATTGCCATCAAGGCCCATATGTTCAAACTGAAAAACCATTTCTAGCTCATGGCTATCGAACCCTGTATATCGAATTGCATCTCGTGTAGAGGCATTTGGCGTTTCACCCACAGTCATCACGTCGTAGTATGACAAAACCTCTTGATTCATTTCTTTCAAATAATCGTGAACGTGCGGTCCATTGGCAGCCAAATTGGCTTGACCATCAACTTCAACATCAGGTAGACCCTCAGGTTTAGAAATCAAATTAATGACATCCATTCGGAATCCATCCACGCCTTTATCTAACCAAAAGCGCATAATATCAAACACAGAATGCCGTACATTAACATTATCCCAGTTAAGATCTGGTTGTTTTTTTGAAAACAGATGTAAATAATATTGACCTGTTTTTTCATCAAACTGCCAAGCTGAACCACCAAATGCACTTTGCCAGTTATTTGGTTCCTGATCATTTTTGGGATCACGCCAAATATAATAATCGCGATAATCATTCAAGCGATCTTTACGACTTTCCGCAAACCAATGATGCTCATCCGAAGTATGATTAACAACTAAATCCATCATTATCTTCAATTTTTTCTTGTGAGCTTGTTCTAACAGACGATCAAAGTCCGCCATGTTACCAAACTCTGACATAATTTTTTTATAGTCCGCAATGTCATAACCATTATCATCGTTAGGTGATTTATAAATTGGATTTAACCAAATGACATCTGCACCAAGTTTTTTAATGTAATCTAAATGTTCAATGACACCATTTAAATCCCCGATACCATCATTATTCGTGTCTTGAAAACTCCGCGGATAAACCTGATAGACAACTGCTTCTTGCCACCAATGTTTTTCCATAAACAAAACTCCCATCCAAAAATCTAAAATATCTTATATCTTCATTATGCCTTGTCACGGAATCAGTTTCAATTATCCCGATTATCATATCTAGTTTAATCGCTAAATTAGCGAAATCAGATTATTGAAAACATGCAGTCCAATATTGTAGCGAATATCTTTTGTATACGCATAAGTGAGTGCCAGCAACCACCCCATGAGGGCATAGACTAGCCAACCCAACAAAGAACTCACATCATGGACGGCTCCAAAAATGGCTCCACTTAAAAATACGCCAATAAGCTGCATTCTTTTGTCATTTGAATTAAAAAACCAATTAAAAAAGAATCCCCGAAATAAAATTTCTTCAATAATCGGAGCAAAGACAACGGCGTCCAAGCCCATCCACCAAGGAATGGCTTTTGCAAATGCAATAACCGTCTGTTGATTTTGTGAAGTTGGCAATAATTTCGCCTGATTCATCCAAATCTGCATTGCTAAAAATAAGATCCAAAGAATCACAATCATGATCATAAAAATAACAATTCGTTTCGTCAGTTTTGTTCGCCCAAAATGAGCCAAATTGTGCTTGCGCAACTGCGTCCTATACATTTGAATAAACAAGACTAACATAAATCCAGTTGTAATCAGGTACATGACAAACGCAACCAAGACAAAGGCCTGGTTGGTTGGCATTAAATAGGCCATCTGTAAGGGAATTGTTCCAATTTGATATACAAAGAACATTCCAATAAATTTCAGTATGTTAAAGAAAAGTTGTTGCCAGTCTATTTTCATTAGATTACCCCCGCTGTGTTTCCAATATGCTATTAGTTTAGGCGTTACCTTTCGTAAACGCAACTTAAAGTTAGTTTCCTTAACTTCAAATATAATTGTCGCCATTCTTTCTTATTGAAAACGTTTGCGGTATGCTTAACTTAAGGACTCGAATGGAGGATTCAATATGGATATTTCTAAACAAATTCACAATCAATCAACATGGTTCACTTTAACCAACGACCAGAATGTTTCGGTCATTATTAGTGATTTTGGTGCAACTGTCGTGGCAATTAATACCCCCGATAAAGATGGCAACGTCGCCAATATCACGTTGGGTTTTATGCATTCCCATGATTATGCCCAGCATCATGACTTTTTCGGTGCCACTGTGGCTCGGGTCGCGGGACGCTTAAGCGGTGCACAATGGAACGGTCACGCTCTTGATCAAAACAGTGGTCCGAACCATATTCATGGTGGCGATCATCCGTCCATAAGCTATTCACATTGGAACTTAATTAAGCTAATTAAAACGAACAATCAAATTGGCGTCGTTCTACAATACATTAGTATTGCAGGGGAAAACGGTTATCCGGGACGGCTTTCAATTTCGGCAATGTTTGTCCTTGACCAAAATAATAAATTTACGGTCACTTACTTTGGCAATACGTCTGAACCAACTTTGTTTAACCCAACTACTCACATTTACTTCAACTTATCTGGAAATGTGCAAAAAATCATTAATGATCATGAGTTGCAGATCAACGCAGATACGATCGCTGAAACAGATGCTTCCAATATGCCAACAGGTAACTTATTATCGGTAGCTAAAACGCCATTTGATTTTCGCCAACCCACAAATTTAGGTGACGCTCTGGCAAAACTACCTAACGGGCTAGATACGCCCTTCAAAATTAACACACAAACATCCACAGACCCACAACTAATCTTGCAGGATCCATCGTCCGGAAGAAAACTAGCGATCCACACCAACTCTAATTCGTTTGTATTATTTTCCACTACAGGGTTTGAAGGAGATTTCTTGGTTGATGGCACACGTCATATGACTTCTCAACTGGGTCTTGCCATTGAACCGCAAATGTTGCCAGATGCCCCTAATCATTCAGGCTTTGGAAACATTATCATCACACCCGGAAATCCGTTAATTTATCAAAATTCCTATACATTTAATTAACCAAAAAAAAATCCGTTAAAAGTTAACGGATTTTTTAATACCAAATTATTTTTTACCAAAGGCTTGTTCTAAAATTGAATAGGTCAACTCACCAGTATTGGCAACCACGGTATCGGCTTCGTTTAAATCAGTAGAACTACCAACACCCACGGCAATGGCTCCTGCAGCTTTAATAGCCTCAACGCCGGCTTTTGCGTCTTCAATACCTACACATTGACTTGGTTCAACGGCAATCTTTCTAGCAGCTTCAAGGAAGATATCAGGCGCCGGTTTCCCATGTGCCACTTTGGCAGGATCCGCAATCGCATCAAACTGATCCTTTAATCCCAGTTTTTCCAAGATAAACGGTGCATTCTTACTTGCTGAAGCCACAGAGAGTTTAATCTTATTTGCAGCCAACTGATCCAGCAAATTCTCAATTCCAGGCAAAATATCCTTTTGTGTCAATTTACTGATTTCATTTAAGTACAACTCATTTTTGAACTGAGCCATCGTGTTGACTTCTTCAGCAGAATATTTTGTTTCAAGCCCCGCGAACTTTAAAATTCGATTCATAGAATCAATCCGACTAATCCCTTTTAAATCGCTTTCAAAACTAGCAGGTAACGTGACGGCTAACTTTTCTTGAGCCAACCTACTCCAAGCTTTAAAATGAAACTTTGCAGTATCAGTAATGACACCATCAAGATCAAATAAAACACCTTGCACGTTAGTCGCCTCCTTTAAGTTTTAAGGGTTGTTGATTTAGTTCAACAGTTAGTGGATCGCCTTTTAATAAACTAATTTGCGTCCCATCTTTATCAACCTGAACCTTAATTAAACGTCCGCGGAAATTAATGCGGAATTGATACGAAGTCCATTTCTTTGGTACAAACGGTTTGAACGATAATTTATTATTCGTGACTCGCATTCCTGCAAATCCCTGGACAATTGCTAACCAACTTCCGGTCATCGACGTAATATGTAGCCCATCGACTGTATCGTTATTATAGTTATCCAAATCTAGTCGTGCAGTCCGCTCATACATTTCAACGGCCTTATCTTCATAGTGTAAATCTGCCGCTAAAATAGCATGCACTGAAGCAGAGAGACTGGATTCATGAACCGTCAGTGGCTCGTAAAAATCAAAATTACGTTTTTTGACATCTTCTGGGAATCGGTCAATGAAGTACCAAATTCCCTGCAAAACATCGGCTTGTTTAATGTACGGAGATCGTAAAATTTTATCCCATGACCAATGTTGATTAATTGGCAACTGATCCTTTGGAATTGAAGTTACAGGTTTCAAGTCCTTATCTAAGAAGCAGTCGTTTTGAACGAAAATACCAAGTTGCTTATCTTCTGGTAAATACATCTTATCAATAATTTCTTGCCAGTGATGTTTCTCTTCTGCGATCACATCTAGCTCGTTTAACTTCTCTGAACTTACCTTTTTTAAACTTTCGAGTGTATATTTTAATGTCCATTGCGCCAACATATTGGTGTACCAGTTATTATTTACGTTATTTTCGTATTCGTTTGGGCCGGTGACCCCGTGGATCATGTAGACGCCCTTACGTTTAGACCAGTGCACGCGATCTGCCCAAAAACGAGAGATGGCAGTTAATACATCAATCCCCTTTGTCTTCAGATAGGTCTCATCACCGGTATAGCGGGTATAATTGTAAATTGCATAAGCAATCGTGCCGTTTCGATGAATTTCTTCAAATGTAATTTCCCATTCGTTGTGATTTTCAATACCATTGAAGGTCACCATTGGATACAAAGCACCTTTGAGCCCCTGTTCACGAGCATTATGAAACGCGCCTGCCAATTGGTTGTGACGATACTCCAATAGATTTTCTGAAACCTTTTTATCCGCTAACGATAGATACAGTGGAATCGCAAAGCCTTCTGTATCCCAATAGGTAGCACCCCCATATTTCTCACCAGTGAACCCTTTTGGTCCAATATTTAACCGTTTGTCTTCCCCATAGAAAGTTGAAAACAGTTGAAAAAGATTAAATCGGATGCCTTGTTGGGCCGCATCGTCACCAGAAACTTGAACATCAGCTTTTTCCCAACGTTGTGCCCAACCGCTCGTTTGATCATCGACCAGTTTTTGATGATTACTTGCGCCCAGTTTTTGACTTAAGTTCTGCATTGCAGCTTTAAGAGTCGCATCATCGTCATAGTCGCGGGAGGTAACCACGATCACACGTTTTTCGAAATTCGTCGTTTGCTGAGCATCAAGTGATCCACTGAACGTATTGGCCACCTTTTGATCATCAACAGCTTCTTCAATCGCCTTAAGTTCAGACTTGTGTGTCATCTCCATACCAACCGTAAATTGTGGCGTACCATAATTATTGGGTTTGGTTTCTGCAATCAAATAACCACTATCCGGAGTTTGATCTTTGGTCTTCACATTCCAAAATTTTTCATCGTAATTAGAATCTTCATTAAAAACATCCGCATTAATTTCGGAAACTATTTTTACCGAAACCGATTGATCGCCTAAATTCTCAATTTGATAATCTACATCAAACAATTCTTTTTCGGCAACGCTTACAAAGCGTCGAATAGTAAACCGTACCTCAGCACCTTTTTCGACCACTGTAAATTTACGGGTTAAGATGCCGTTTTTCATATTTAATGATAATTCAAAATCTTTAATTGGCGTTTTAGCTAAATCCATTTTTTCTTCGTTTAACCAAACATTGACCTTATCGAAATTAACTGCATTAATCACTTTGCCAAAGTACTTGGGGTAGCCATTTTTCCACCAGCCAACAACAGTTTTATCTGGGAACCAGACGCCCCCAATATATATTCCAGAATGGGTATCTGCAGAATAGTCTTCTTCAAACATCCCACGCATGCCCATATAGCCATTACCAATGCTGGTCATGGACTCCTGAAGTCGTTTGTTTTCTTTGTCTAGCTTATGAGTCACAATTTTCCACGGATCGATTTCAAAAGTTCGTAGCATGATTTAATCTCCTCCTCTATAAAAAAAGGAATCAGGCAAGACTTACGCCCAATCCCTTTTTATAATTCAACCTAAATGATCGTTTCTTCAGTTTCATCATCAAAATAATGAGCTTTTGTCATTTCAAATGCCATTTTTAAAGTATCACCCGGCTCGTGGTAATCCCGCGAATTTACTTTGGCAATGAAATCAGTTGTCCCTGTACGTGAATACAGCATGGATTCGGAACCCATCAACTCTGAAACTTCAACAGTTGCATTGATAATTGCATCTGGGAATGTTTGCAAAGCAACCTCTTCTGCATGGATATCCTCTGGACGAATCCCCAGCGTTAAGTTCTTACCAACATACCCTTTACTTTGCAATACCTTGAGTTGGCCCTCAGGAATGGCAACTTTAAGGCCGTCCTCACCAACTGCAAATCCATCTTCAATTTTAACCTTGAAAAAGTTCATCGCTGGCGAACCCATAAACCCGGCAACAAATTTATTGATTGGTTCGTTATACAATTGCGCAGGTGTCCCAACTTGTTGAATACGGCCCTCATTCATAATAACAATTCGGTCTGCCATCGTCATCGCTTCAACTTGATCATGAGTTACATAAATAAAGTTTCTTCCGAGTCGTTGATGTAACTGAGCAATCTCTGTTCTCATTTGGACTCGGAGTTTAGCATCCAAGTTTGAAAGAGGTTCGTCAAGCAAAAACAGTTTGGCATCTCGAACAATCGCACGCCCTAAAGCGACACGCTGACGTTGTCCTCCTGAAAGAGCAGCTGGCTTTCTTTTAAGATACTCTGTTAAGCCGAGAATCTTTGCCGCATCTTCAACCCGTTTCTTGGTATCGGCTTTATCATTCTTACGAATATTTAACCCAAAGGCCATGTTTTCAAAGACTGACATATGTGGATAAAGCGCGTAGTTTTGGAAAACCATGGCAATGTCTCGATCCTTCGGTGCGACTTTATTCATGACTTTGCCGTCCATCTTAAAATCGCCTTTAGTAATATCTTCCAAACCTGCTATCATACGTAATGTGGTTGATTTACCACACCCGGAAGGCCCAACGAAGACTATAAATTCACCATCGTTTATAGCTAAATTAATGTCGCTAGCTGAATAGTCAGTATTGCCTTGATAGCGTTTATAAATGTGATCTAAATTAATTTGTACCATTCTGAAACGCCCCTCATTTTAATTTTTTGACTTTCAGTAATCATAGGTAATCCTATGAACCAATCTAGATGTGGTAACTTCACATCCCAAAGTCAATCATTCTTTTCCACTCTTCCGCCAAATAATCGATAAGTGAAATACACCGAAAGAGAAATACTGCAAATTACAATCAAAAATGCTAATTGTAAAACTAAATTTAATATTAATAATGCTATGAAAATCGCTGTTGCACCCAAGATTTTAACAGGATGATCCAGACAAAGTTCTATAAAGCTTTCGTCAGAATTCGTTCCAATTTGGAAACTTTCTGTAATCAACAACGCGATTACGATCACTGTCGTTGTTAAAACAAACATATGTGGAAATACAAATCCGAAAAATGTCTTATTTAATAGAATCAACACACCAAACATAAATGCAAATCCTACATTGAGTTTGAAATTTTTCAGCATCTGAATCCAATTCGCAAATTGCTTTTTGAAATAAGAAGCATTCCCATTAATTTGCCAATCTTGAACTGTTTTAAAACTTGCCATTAAACTTGGGATGGTAAAAATCGCCAACATAAACGTCAAAATCAAATTAATCATAACGAAACTTACGCTTAAATTAATACTTCCCAATATGATTGCCGTCAGAATAACGGAAAAATTAATTAAAAACCAAGCAAAGTTAATGGTAAAAATTGACCAGGCCCAGTTGCCCGCTGTCAGTAACTTTTGACCACCTTTAGTTTTTAGGTTAATCATCCTTATCCCAACTCCTTACTTATTTAACCGCACCATCAGTAACTCCTTTAATAATCCATTTCTGTGCTGCGAGATAGAAGAGAATTACAGGAATAATTGAAAGAGTGATTCCGGCAAGCGCCAAATGCCATTGTTTTGTATATTCTCCGAAGAAATTAAACATCTGCAACGGGATTGTGTACTGTGCCTGTGGTAATACTAATGAAGGTAATAGATAATCGTTCCAGATCGCAATAATATTCAAAATTGCAACCGTCACAGTCATCGGACTCAACATTGGAAAAATCACTTTATAAAAGATTTGCCATCTGCTGGCACCTTCCATCTCAGCAGCCTCATCCATTGCAAATGGAATACTTGAAAGGGTTCCTTGATAAAGGAAAATTGACAAACTGCAATCAAACCCTAAATACATGAACATGAGTCCCCACATATTCAATGCGTGTACGCTACCAAAGTTGGCAGTCAGCGGAATCATAACTGATTGAAATGGAATCAACATTGCTGAAATAAATAGTAATAGTAATGCACCACTCAATTTACTATGGTTACGCTGTAAAGCATATGCTGCCATTGATGAACAAAGAATAATTAACAATACACTGCAAACCGTAATGATTAGTGAATTCGTCAATGAACCAATAAAATCTAAAGCTTTAAAAGAATTTACATAATTTCTTCCAGTAGATGGATGTGGTAATGCTAAAACTGAAGCAAAGATTCCTTTTGGTGTTTTAAAAGAGTTCGTAACAATCATGTAAAATGGAAACAACCATAATAGTCCGACTAAAGCTCCTAAAACAGCAATCAAATGTGTGCTTTTCTTACTCATTACAAATCCACCTCCCGCTTACGATTATAGAAGACTTGAATTAACGAAATTGCCGCAACGATGATAAAGAACACAATTGCTTTTGCTTCAGCTAACGAAAAGTTGCTGGCATTATAAGCTGTATTAACAATATCCATTGCTAACATTTGAGTCGAGTTGTATGGTCCCCCACCAGTTAATGAAAGGTTTTGATCATAAATCTTAAAACCATTCGAAAGTGTCAAGAACATGCAAACTGTAAATGCAGGTGCAATCATTGGAAAAGTGATTTTGGTAAATCTTTGCCAAGCGGAAGCACCGTCAATCTCAGCCGCTTCAATAATCTCTTGAGGAATATTCTGTAAATAAGCAATATAGATGATCATAATATAACCACTCATTTGCCAAACTGTCACAATAACTAATCCCCAAAATCCAGTGTTCTCGGTTGTTAACCAGTTTTCTAGCCAACCGGCATGAAGCGCGCTTCCCAAAGCACTGAACCCCTGCGTGAAAATGAACTGCCAGATAAATCCTAAAATTAATCCACCGATCATATTTGGCATAAAGAACACAGTTCTCAAAAAGCTACTTCCCTTAAACTTCTGTGTAACCAAAAGTGCTAAGCCTAACCCGATTACGTTAAGTGCAATGACGGTAACGATTACAAACGCAACTGTAAACCAAAAGGCGTTAACAAACGCCTTATCGTGAAGCAACGTAATGTAATTTTGAAATCCCACCATTTTGGTAAATGACAATCCATCCCAATCAGTAAAGGAATAAAACAGTCCTTCTAGCATCGGAATAAAGACAACCAAGGCTAACGCAACGAGGGTTGGCGTTAAAAACAGCCAAAATGAAAGACTACGATTTTTCATGTTACATTACCCTCTTTTATTTATTAGTTCGAACTTGCTTGTTGTTTCTTCCAACCATCTTTCATGTTCTTTACAGTTGCAGCCCAGCCTTGTTTACCTGAGAGATACTTCTGTAAGTTTGGTTGTGCGACATCTGGATCCCATGAAGTACCAGTGTATGCAGGGAATGCCCAGCCAATGGTCTTGTTTTCATTTGAGTACTTGAACACTGTTTGTGTTAAAGCATCTTGCATCTTGAAATTACTGTAACCTTTATAAGCTGGTACGAAATGCAAAGTGTTTACAACATCTTTTTTACCTGCTTTAGAAGTATACAACCAATCCAAGAAGTTCTTTGCTGCCGTTTGTTCAGCAGATGATTTTTGCTTATTAACAGCCCAGTATAGTGATGTTCCAACTGGTAACTTGCCTTCTTCACCCTTAACAGGAATTGGAATCATACCAACATCGTTTTTAGCAAATTTCTTATCAATTTGTTCAACTGTTGGATAAATCCAGTCACCTTGTTGAATCATAGCTGTCTTACCTTGTGAGAAGTATTGGTTAACTTGTGCTGAATAATCCATTTGCATTACTGGTTTGATAGAGTATGTACTCTGCAAATCAAGCATTTGTTTCATATCGGCATTCTTCGTAAATGGCATTGTCTTTGAATTATATAGTTTCAAAGCATTTCCTTTGAAATCTTGGCCGATGTATAAGTTAGCTAAATGATCTGACATGATCCAAGCTTCTTTACCTGGTAAAGCAAAGACACCTTTGATACCTAATTTTGTCTTCATAGAATCAATTTTCTTAACAGCTGCTTGTAATTTTGCATAAGTTGTTAAACTGGTTGCATCAATTCCTGCTTCTCTAAAGACTTTTTTATTATAAACAAATCCATATCCTTCAACGTTAAATGGTAAACCAACTGTCTTACCATCTGTCTTTACCGCATCCAAAGTTCCTGGCTGTGCAGCCTTTGCAGCTTTCGTGTTCGATAAGTCAGCTTCATGTGACTTAAATTGCTTAACATCTGCAGGACCAGCTAAACTAAAGATGGTTGGTGCATTACCAGATGAAATACGAGTTTTCAAAACGGGATCATATTGAGTACCACCACCAATTGAGGTAACCTCAATTTTTACATTAGGATGAGACTTTTCATATTGAGCAGCAATTTGTTTGAACTGCTTATTATTTTCAACCTTTCCTTGTAAAATTGTGATCTTAACATTCTTTTTTGCGGAACTACTTCCACAAGCAGCTAATGTTAGTGCTGCACCGGCTACCATCGTAACCGTCGCGAGATGTTTCCAAAACTTATGACTCATGATAAGAACCTCCCTGTAAAATTTTTTAACTTGTTCTTACAACACATATTGTACGCAGCTCAATTAATGTTATGCAAGCGCTTTCCAGCTGTTAACGGTAACAGCTTTTTTCTAACAATTCAGAGACTAACCCATAAAATTGGCTATTTGCTTGTAAAATTGTTAGTTTCGATTATTATTGGTTCACCTGTAACTCGAATAACACCATTTTTCACAATTACCATTGACCCATCTATTAGATTGTCATATTTCCCATCTTCAAGGGTTGTTTTAGCTCGACCACTATTGCTTCTTAAACTAAATATTCCAAGTCTCTGCCTTCCATGAGTCTCGAAAACAACCTTTACAATGTCGTTTCCAGAATCTGCTAAGTGATAACTCCCGTTAACTTGAATCGCATCTTGGCTTAATTCATGCATGCGTTTCATCAGAGGTGATAAGTCTATGGAACTTTCCCAATCTAGTTTATCTGAATCAAACAATGTTGGCGTATGTGAAATGCCGACTTCTTGCCCGGCATACACTAACGTAGCTCCCTTTTGAAACTCCGAAAATGCCGTCCAATTAATCAAATCATTCAAATTCGGGAAAAGCTCATGAGCACGTTCATGGTCATGATTCTCCAAATATCGTATTTTAATATAATTCGCGGGGAATGTAAGGTCTTGCCGATTCAATACCTTCACATAATCAGCAAGTGAGGACTTTCCGTATACATAGTCATGCCAATCCTGATCAATGTCATAATCATATGCAAGATCAAATGCCCGATAAATCTCGCCATCTGATGAAATCCAGTAGCCTTTGCTCCGAATTTCTCGAATGTAATCTCCACCTGTCGATTCAGCAAGCCAAACTACATCTGGTTTAACTTGTGCAACTTCTTTACGAGCCGCCACCCAAAATGGCAAGGGAACTTGGGGAGCAACATCACAACGAAAGCCGTCAACGACCTTCGCATACTGTTTCAAAGTTTCAATTTGGTAATCCCACAACTCATGATTCGAATAATCCAACTCTGCGACGTCAGACCATTCTGGATTTTTATTAAACAGTTTCCCCTGTTTATCATGCAAGAAATATTCCGGATGAGCTTTTAATAACACTGAATCTCGCGAAGTGTGATTATAGACAATATCAATCATTAACTTCATTCCTAGCTCATGAATCTTATCTGCCAAATGAACGAAATCATCCCAAGTTCCTTGGGCGGGATCGATTTTGCGATAATCCTGAATTGAATAAGGTGATCCCAACTTGCCTTTTCGGTCCACTTCACCTACTGGATTTATAGGTAACAGCCATATAAAATCAGTCCCCAGCGCCTTGATTCTGGGCAAATCTGGCTCTAACGCCTTCAAGGTTCCTTCCTTCGTGTGATTTCTCACAAACACACTATAAATTTGTAACTTCCGCAAATCTGTACTTGTATCGTCAGCCATCTTTTTTATCTCCCTTATTTTTCTTCAATCACAATACTTCCGGCGGGCTCCATTGTCACCACGTTATCAACCAGGGAACTAGCCTTATTGGACAACAGCGTATGAACGACCTTCAAAGTTGGCACATGATATTTGAGCACCTTGTCATCAAAATTCACAATCACAAATGCTTTTTTACCGTTCAATTCGCGTTCAAACGCATAAATTTTAGAATTTGTTTCAAGTAATAGATAACTTCCTTGTGAGAACAATGGTTGTGCCTTAACTTTTAAAACTGCTCGGTAGAAAGCAAACAAGCCATCATCATTTTTTACAGCTGTATCTGCTGCAGCCTCATTATGGTCTGCCCAGTTCCAAGGATGATGATTTGAAAAACCAACGTACTTACCTGCATTCCATTGAAACGGACCCCGTGCTGTCATTTCGTCTTGTTGATTGAGGAGCTCAAGAATTGCTTCATCCTTATATCCTTGATTTTGCATAAACTGAATTAAATCTAGGGCCCGTTGATCACGGAAATCACGGAGCTTTTTATACTTCAGGTTACGCATCCCAATTTCTTCACCGTAATAGATAATGGGGATTCCCCGCTGCAAATACATACATACCGCCAAAGCTTTCGGTAAGTCAGAATCTTTAGGGTCGATGTATAATCGATCCAAAACTCGGCTAATATCATGATTCCCCCAAGTTAAAGCTGGTAAACTAATATTTTGTAAAACAGCTTCCCAAACTGAAAAAGTTTCTTTTAATCTTTTGAGGCTCAATTGGCGCGGTTGAAAGAACATGGGAATTTTAGGATCTTTCAATGGATAGTCTTCGCCATAATTGTCGGAAGTTACCACCATATCGCAACTAAAATTATCAGGGCGCGTATATTCGGCAGCTTGATAGGCATCTGCTGAAGAAGCTTCGCCAAGGAAGAAAACATCATCTTTGTACGTTTTAACAAGCTTGATGAAATTCTCCAAATAAAGTTTTACCTCTGGCAAATTTGCGTAAAACGAGGAGTCTACCGGGTAATTTTCAGTTTGGTTTAAAATATTTTGTCCCAAATTAGCTTTGGCAATGTGAATAAAAGCATCTAATCGAAAACCGTCTACCCCTTTATCAATCCAAAACTTGGCAATGTCAGCCATCGACTTGCGAACTTCTGGATTTTTCCAATTCAGATCCGGCATCTTTTTATCAAAAATGTGGCAATAATATTCGGAACCGCCATTTGGATCAGGTTCCCAGACACTGCCACCAAAAAATGAGCCCCAGTTATTGGGCCGTTTGCCTTGATTTTCAGCCCAAATATAATATTCGTGAAAAATGCTATTTTTATTTTTGACCGCATCTTGAAACCAAGGATGTTGATCCGAGGTGTCGTTAATCGGCAAATCCAATATTAAATGCATTTTTCGTTTGTGAATTTCTTTAACCATTGTTTGAAAATCATCCATGTTTCCAAGCAATGGATCAATCGCAAAATAATTAGAAACATCATACCCATTGTCAATTTGTGGCGAAACAAAAATCGGATTTAGCCAAATTGTGTTTGCCCCTAGCCGTTGAACATAGTCCAATTTCCCCGTTATTCCTGGTAAATCACCGACACCATCATTATTAGAATCCTTGAAACTCTTAGGATATATTTGATAAATTACTGATTTTTGATACCACTCATTCATTGCAACCGCTCCTCTTTGAAAACCTTTTCATTGAAAGCATAAAAAATAAGCCATCTAATTGCAAGGCTTATCGTGCATGTTACCGGTAACATTATTTAACATTGTTGCGAATGGTTCCACCCACACTAATTTTAGGCTCAAACATTAAGGAACCTGATGTTTGAATGTGATTCACAATTTTATCTAAAAGTTTGTCACCACAGGCCATTCCCATTTCTACGATGGCTTGTTTGACTGTTGTAATTTGTGGAAACGCAACTTGGTTTAAAAACACCCCATCAAAACCAGTCACCCCATAATCTTTGGGAATTAATCCGCCGCAACTTTCGATTCCCCGTTCTGCTCCCAAAGCAAGCCGGTCTGAAGCACAAATAAAACAAGTATTGGGTTCAAATTTATCCCAGTTATCAATCACGAATTGTTGGGAAAGATGACTGTGATTATCGAATCGGTGAATTTCTGAAACCATTTGATTTTCCTGTAAAAGTTGTAAATAACCAGCCTCACGCGAATATTCAAACGATTCTCGGCTGTCCATGCCAATAAAAATCAGTCGTTTATAACCTCGTTTTAAAGCCAAATCGGCAATCATAAACGTACCAGCTTTATTGTTTGTATCCACATAGTCAAATCCAAATCGATTTTCGCCAAAAATAACCAATGGCTTTTTCAACTCGCCGATCCAATCAAAATCCTTTTTGCGCATTCCCGTGATCACGTACCCATCACAATTACCAATATCAAAATTTCGTCTAGTCACTAATTGCAACGAGTACTGTTGCGCATCGAGCGAGCGGGCAATGCCAATCATTAAGTTCATATAATAAGGTTCTGTTGTGTCAATATCTTCAAGTACACAAAATTTAATAATTCGGGTGCTATTATTCACCAGCGCTTTTGCCGCAACATTTGGATGATAGTCTACTTCGCGCATTGCCTGATAAACTAATTGCTTTAAATCATCCGTCACTTTATCTGGATGATTAATAACTCTCGAAACTGTCATTTTCGAGACATTTGCAAGTTTAGCGACGTCATTTAAAGTTGCCATTTAGCATTCCCCTCCACTGATTTAGATAGTCAACACTTTCATTATACCAAGTAAGCCCTTTCGAAGCTCAGTTATTTTTCTAAAAGCCCTTTCATTTATTTTCTTTCCTATTAATTCTATTTATCAGACTCGAAACTGTGCTACACTTTTTACTGAAGTTACAATAATCAATTTAAATCAAATTTTAAAATGAAATATAAATAGGAGTGTGCATATTTTTGAAAAAAATATTAGTTCTCAATGCCGGTAGCTCTTCACTAAAATGGCAGCTTTCCGGGCTTGATGATCTTTCTCTCATTAATAAGGGAGTTATGGAACGAATGAAAACCCCTGAAGCAATCTTCACTATTGTTCGAAACGGCG
This sequence comes from Pediococcus sp., assembly GCF_003533255.1. Taxonomy (NCBI): domain Bacteria; kingdom Bacillati; phylum Bacillota; class Bacilli; order Lactobacillales; family Lactobacillaceae; genus Pediococcus; species Pediococcus sp. The sequence goes on along the minus strand of NZ_DOEM01000033.1, from coordinate 46,604 downwards.
AAAAGTTTACCGAACAAATTGCTAATTTAACTTATCAACAGGGTGTAGAATTGCTTTTTGATCAATTGAAGCATCTACACTTAATTCAAGATGTGGATGAAATTGCCGCTGTCGGCCATCGCGTAGTTGCTGGTGCCACCACTTTTAAACAACCTACTCAAATCACCGAAAAGAATTTAAGCGAGTTAAAATCCTTAAATAAATACGCACCACTGCATAATCCGGTTCAAGTGGAATGTATCGAAACCCTTATGAAAGTTTTACCAAAATCCACTCCTGAAATTGCCGTTTTTGATAGCAAATTCTACCTAGATATGCCTGAGCAAAACGCCTTATATGCCATCCCGTATGACTATTCTAAACAGTACCAAATCCGCAAATACGGTGAACACGGAATTAGTCATGAATATATTCTGCATGAAACAGCAAACTTTCTTAAAAAAGATTACCATGACATCAAACTTGTCACCTTACACCTTGGTGGCGGCGCATCTATAACTGCAAGTGAAAATGGCAAACCTTATGATACTTCAATGGGCTTTACACCGCTTGAGGGCTTACCAATGGGAACCCGGTCTGGTTCAGTTGATCCGGCCGTTGTCCCATTCTTGATGGATGAATTACACGTTGACGCTAACAAAATTATTGATATTCTCAACGAAAAATCAGGTTTACTTGGCGTTTCTGGCATTTCAGCTGACATGCGTGACATTGTGTCTAATGCCCCTACAAACCAGCGAGCTAAATTAGTGTATGATATGTTTATCAACTCTGCTGTGAAGTATATTGGCGGCTATTTCACCGAACTAGGTGGCTTGGATGTCATCACATTCACCGCTGGTATTGGTGAGCATCAAGCCTCCTTACGAACAGACATCATTGATCGACTTGCTGTATTAGGTATTAAACTCGACGAAGATAGCAACAATAATGGAAACGGACCACGGGTAATTAGTGCCAAAGACTCAACCGTCAAGGTTTTGATGATTCCCACTAATGAAGAGTTAGCAATTGCTAAATCTGTAAAACGAATAATTATTAAAGATTAATATAAGAGGGCGGGCAAAAACGATGTTTTTGCCCGCCCTTTTTATATTTCTTCAAATATTATTTCTAAAACGTGGTCTTCCGCCTAGCTACGACTAACAAACGATCCAAAGTACGAATCATTCGTTAGTCTAGGCTATACTCAGAATCTAACCGCCTCTTTTCCCACTCGTTCTTTATTATTTTCTAGGTGTTTTTGAATACTTAAACAAATACTGCCCACAGTACCCAAATGCGATAATTCCCGCTAGGCCAATCCAAAATCGATCCGACAAATCTCCTTGACGGATTTGATTGATCACGACGCCTACTAACCCAAGAATAATAAGGGCATCTAAAATTAACAGTATGATAGTTGAAATTTTCATATATTCTCCTAATTATTCTTTTTTATCATTAATTGGTATTTCCCGTTTCAAACCACTGGCACCACGCAAATTACGAATCGTTCGGAAAAATGACACAATCAAAACCGCGTTTGAAGCCAACCAAGCCAGTGGACCGGCGAAACATGCACTAATAAACCCAAACATTGGCACCATCACAGCCCCAATAAAGATTCGTGAAATCAGCTCTGCAACCCCTGCCATGGTTGGTGCAAAACTTTGACCAAGCCCTTGCAGTGCATACCGCACAACAAACAAAATAGAAAGGAGGAAATAACTTGTACTCACAACCCAAAAATAAGTTTGCGCAAGTTCTGTGACATGGGGTTCCGAGTTTCCAATAAAGAGGTTAACCAACGCATGACTATTTAAAATAATGACAGCCGCAATAATCACACTATAAACCACCGTTACAGTCAAACATTGGCGAATACCGATCAGAATACGATCGTAATTTTTAGCGCCAAAATTTTGGGCTGTAAAGGTAGCCATCGTAATTCCAAGCGAAACCATTGGCTGGGTGGCAAGCTGGTCAACTTTACCAGCCGCAGTATAGGCCGCAATCGATTGCGGTCCCAGCTCATTTAGCGATACTTGTAAAATAATGGACCCAATCGCAATAATGGAAGCTTGAAAACCCATTGGCAAACCAATTTTAAGCTCTTGTTTGATGATTGCACGATCAATTTTCATGTCAGCGCGGGTCACATTTAATTCGGGAATTCGACGTTTAATATACCAAATACACATGATACAAGACACCAGCTGCGCAATCACTGTGGCAATTCCCGCACCTGCAATGCCAAAATTTAATCCAATAATCAAAACAATATCCAAAATAACATTTAAAACGGCCGCAATAATTAAAAATATCAGTGGCGTGCGACTATTTCCGAGTGCCCGCAACATATTTGAAAACAAGTTGAAAAACATTGTCACCGTAACACCTGCAAATAAAATACTAATAAAGGTTTCTGCACCATTTAATAAGACCGCAGGAGTTTGCATGACTTGCAAGAGCGGGCGTGCCAAACTCACACTTATAATTGTTAAAATAACACTCATCCCAGCACATATCCAAATACTATTAGCAAAACTCTTTTTTACGCCTCTAAGATTACCATTTCCAAAGTCTTGCGCTGTTATGATCGATAAACCGGTTGTCATCCCTTGAGCAAATCCAATAATCAAAAAGCTTAAGCCTCCGGTTGCACCAACTGCCGCTAACGCGTTGACACCAACTGCTCGCCCAACAATCAGAGTATCTGACATTGTATAAATTTGCTGAAAAATATTTCCTAAAAACAACGGAATACTAAAAAAGATGATCCCTTTAATTGGACTGCCCTTAATGAGCGAATTGTCCATTTTATGCGCCTCCTCTGACCGTAATTTCAGTATAGAAAACGGTTTCTACATTTAATTAAGTTAGTTCTATACTATAACTTGTTTCATACAAATTACAACGAAATAATTTACTTTTTTAATTACTACCTTTTCCTCTACAAACTCCTTTTCTTACTTTTACTCTCAAATATTATATAAAAATAATTAAACAATTTTGTTTTGCTTAGAACACGAACATTATAGAAAACAATTTAATTATTTTACGTATTTAGCCTAGAATTTTCTTTTAAAAACAGTTATTATTAACGTACATCATAAGAAAAGAGGAAATTTCATGTCAAAGTTTTTTGATTTAGAGAAAAACGGCACCAAAGTTTCAACCGAGATTACTGCCGGAATTACCACATTTTTTGCAATGTCATATATCTTATTCGTTAACCCAGAAGTCCTCAGTCAGACTGGAATGCCTGCTCAAGCTGTCTTTTTAGCTATGATTATTGCCTCGGTTACCGGAACCCTCGTCATGGGGCTCTTTGCCAATGTCCCTTATGCGTTAGCTCCTGGAGTTGGCTTACAAGCGTTTTTCACTTATACCGTTGTCATGTCACTTGGTTTTACATGGCAAGAAGGTTTAGCCCTTGTATTTTTCTGTGGTGTCATCAACATTGTGATTACCATCACCAAGATTCGAAAAATGTTGATCACAGCAATTCCTGAAACTATTCAGCTGGCAATTAGTGGTGGAATCGGTGTTTTCATCGCTTACTTGGGGTTAAAGAATGCCAACATCCTGCAGTTTTCCAGTGATTCCAGTAGCATTGCCACAATTAATGGGCAGGCTTATAACTCAGCCGTAACCCACTTTACACATGGGGTGACCAGTGTCGTCTCAAATGGCGGGATTACTCCTTCACTAACCCTTTTCAACAATTCAAGCGTTGTTTTAGCTTTGATCGGAATTACCATCACCGTGATTTTGCAAATAAAAAAAGTGCCTGCAAGTATTTTAATCGGAATTGTTTTAACCACGCTGATTGGAATTCCCATGGGCGTAACAAATTTACATATTTCAAGCGCTAACTCGTTAATCAATTCAATTGGTGCATTAAAAACAACCTTTTTGGCGGCCTTTTCTTCACAAGGAATGGGCTCTTTATTCACGAACGGTCATCGTATTCTATTAGTATTAATGACAATTCTTTCCTTCAGTCTATCAGATATTTTTGATTCGCTTGGCACCTTTATCGGTACCGGGCGTCGAACAGGAATTTTCTCTGCTGAAGATGAAAAAGACCTCGAAGATAAACCAGGTTTCTCTTCCAAACTAGATCGCGCTTTGTTTGCAGATTCCATCGCAACAGGTGTGGGTTCAATCTTTGGCACATCAAACATTACAACCTACGTCGAAAGCTCCGCCGGGATTGGTGCTGGTGGCCGTACTGGCCTGACTAGTGTCGTCGTTGCCATTCTATTCTTACTCAGTAGCTTTGCATCTCCACTACTTTCAGTAATTCCAGATGCCGCAATTGCACCAGCATTGATCATAGTCGGAATCATGATGATGAGCTCATTTCAAAAAATTAACTGGTCAGATTTCAACGAAGCAGTTCCCGCATTTATGGCATCTATCTTTATGGCGTTTTGTTATAACATCACCTACGGAATTGCAGCGGGATTCATCTTCTACTGCATCGTAAAAACCGTGACTGGCAAAGCCAAAGAAATTCATCCGCTTATCTGGATTGTGTCCGCACTTTTTGTTATCAACTTTACAGTGCTGGCCATTGCCTAACTCAAATTATAAATAAACACAAAGATGTCGTTCGATCGTTTGGACTAAAAAATCCAAATGATCGAACGACATCTTTTCTTACTGTTTAAACTATTTTAGTTTAATACCAGCCGTTTGCTTGCCAGAAAGCTTTAGCAGCTGACCATGAGCCATAACGGGAAGCTACGTATGAATTAGCAACCTTTTCTTGGTTAGCGGCTGAGTAGTCACCATTTAAGTATGATGAGCTCAATTGATACTTACCAATGTATTGACCGTTTGTAGCTGTGTATGAGCCACCAGATTCTTTGTTAGCAATCCAAGCCTTTGCTGACGAGTCACTACCAGTTGTTGTGCTTGTTGAGCTAGTAGTCTTTGCTGTGTTCTTGTAAGTGTTGGTTGTGGAACTCTTAGCTGTGTTTTGTGTCGACTGCGAACTTGGGTTACTGTAAGCAGTACTGTTTTGTGTAGTTTGTGAACTTTGAGTGTTTTGTGTGTTTTGTGTACTTTGCGTATTTGCAGTATTAGTTGATTGACTTGATTGTGTAGCTGTTGATGTTTGAGCAGCAGTACCGTCAGTCTTAATCACTAATTTTTGACCTACATAAATGACGTTTGCGTCAGAAATGTTATTTGTCTTAGCTAATTGTTGAAAATTTGTGTCATGCTTAAAATTGTACTCGATTGCTGAAAGGGTATCACCAGATTTAACTGTGTATGTTTCGTCTGCACTAGCCGCAGTTGTCCAAGCAATTGTCCCCAATGCAATGGTTGATAAGAATGCTACTGAAAACTTAGTAAATTTGTTTAACTTCATAAAAATAAAACTCTCCTCTTTGTTTATGCCTTTTTATTAACCAACGGATGCTATGATACAGACTCAACGTATCAAAGAGGTTTCGCTAATATATCAGTTTTGCTATTTCTGTAATATTTTGTAATCTTTCTAAAATGTTAAGCGCTTCATTATTTTCAGCAACTAAAACTTGGTCACAAAAAAACAATTCCAAGTTAGTTTCAACTCAGAATTGTTCGAATTTAAAATTTAATTTTTAGTTTAATACCAGCCGTTTGCAACCCAGAATGCTTTAGCAGCGGTCCATGAACCGTAACGTGAAGATACGTATGAGTTAGCAACTTTTTCTTGGTTTGCAGCTGAATAATCACCATTTAAGTATGAAGCACTTAATTGGTATTTACCAACGTACTGGCCATTACGTGCTGTATATGAACCGCCTGATTCTTTGTTAGCGATCCATGCTTTAGCAGATGATGAGCTACTTGTTGTACTACTCGAACCTGTGGTAGTTGTTGTTGAAGCAGTCTTTTGTGTTGCGGGAACAGTAGCAACTTCTTTCTTAGTAGCTGCCTTAATTTCGCCATCGCTCTTGATCAACAATTTCTGACCAACATAGATCAAGTTAACGTTTGAGATTTTGTTAGCTTTAGCTAATTTTGAATAGTTAGTATCTTTATTCAAACTGTATTCAATACCTGAAAGTGTATCGCCAGATTTAACTGTATAAATTTCATCAGCATTTGCAGCTGTTGTTAAAATAGTTGAACCTAATGTCACTGTTGATAAAATTGCTACTGAAAATTTTGTAATTTTGCTTCTTAATGTCATGTATGATTTTCTCCTTGTTTGTTGTGTTTGTTGTTTGTTATTTAATTTATCCTCATTATGTTACCCCCTCTTTTTTACAAAAGGATGTCAAAAAGATATCTATTTAGGCGTTTTCTGCAATGTTTTGTAATCGTGAAGCTAAAAAGTGCTTCTAATGCCTATGGTTATCTAATTATAAAAATGACAAAATTCATTTCAAAAACACAAAAAAATCAGTAATTTCTTGTAAATTACTGATTTTCAATCACTTGTTTATTATATTTTTACTAGAAATAATCCCAAAGCATGGGTGATTCACTCTGTAAAGCAAGCCCCAGATTTTGAATTGACTCAATATTACCTGTAATTTTTCCCACTTGCTTTAAGTGAATCAACTGACGATAACCCATAAACACTTTAGTTAAGTTTTGAATATCAAGATGAATGTCAGCTAAGTTTCGCTCGTTTTCGCTAATTTTCTCAAAGCTTGTGCCATTTACATTCACTTTTAACCGCCAAATACCATTATTCTGTGGAATCAGCTCATCTTTGACGCCAAGTCGTAACGATTTTACCTTTTGAATAAATGGATAAGTATCAACAAATTTTTGCAGATTAATAATTCTGGCCATCATGTACGGCATAATTTTCACATTCACAACATACGGATTAGCCATGACATCTGGAAAGCCTTTAGGATCTCCAGATGCGTACTCAAACTCTTCAAACATCGATTCATGTTGGCATATAAAACGTTGCAAATATTGATAACTTAACTGATTGGTATACATTATTTCTTGAATTTTGAACGTATTACCAGCTGCCTCATAAATCACGTAACCTGAAGCATTTTGACCATCTTCTAGGTAAACACCAACCTGCCAGCGTGGGTGTTTTAAGCCTAGATAGTGCCACCACCAATTCTCACGTTTTAACCCGCCGTTTCGACTTTGGGCATTATTTTCATAAACCTCATCAATTAATGAAATGGCGTCTTCAAGCGGCAATCGCAAAAACTGCCCGCGTTCTTCCGAAAGCTTTACACGTGGTAAATCTGTATTTTTAATTTTGTAAACAGCGCGATCAAAAACTTCTTCGTAACCGAATCGGCGATAAAATTCATAGGAAAATGGCGCTAAATAGGATAGCGCAACATCATCACTACGCATATCAGCAAATGCTTGCCGCATCAATGCAGTAATTGCACCGTGCCCGCCGAATTCGGGATAACTCATTACATCCCCAATGCCATTCATCTTGTACGTCACACCATGAAAATTAACTTTGAAAGGAATACTGAGCATGCCACTGCTTAATTTATCGCCATTTAAAAGTCCGTACACTTTTGAATGTTCATAACGATCATTGAAGAAGGCGCGTCGCTCTTCACTATCCTGATTATTAAATGCGTATAAATATAACTGATAAAACTCGTCTAAATTTTTTGCGGTAAGTGTATGAATTTCGCTCATTGTGATGGCACCTTCTTATTTTCTTTATTTCTTTGCTTTTTCTCGCAGTTTGCCTACATAGAAACCAAAGGCTGTGAACATAATGATCCCCACAATGTCTACCAAAACCTGTGACGAAATGACTCTCAGTTTAAGTACAGTCGTAAACATTGCCAAAGCACCAATGACAACTGCTCCAATGATTCCTAATAAAATGATTTTTCCTGATTTCATATTTTTTCCTTCTATATTATAAGCCAGCGCATTTCACATTTCACAATAAATTCAAAACATTTGTTATTTTTTTCAATCAGTACGCCTAATAGGTCAGCATTTTAGTTCGTTTCAGCGTTAGTTAGAACTTCTTTTGCAACCATTTGTTTTTCGGCAACTTTAAAGAATGGATAATATGCCGCTGCTGCAATGACTAATTCAACTGCAGACCAAACTCCTGCACGCCAATCCCAGCCAGTTGCCATTAGAGGACCAATAATCGGCGGCATTGTCCAAGGAACCATCGTCACAGCAGGTCTTAATAGATGTAAGGCCATCAATGCATAAGTACCGACGACTAAAATTTGAGGTAACAATACGAATGGAATCAGCGTAATTGGATTCATAACAACCGGAAATCCAAAAATAACGGGTTCGTTAATTTCAAACAAAGCACTCGGAAAAGCAACCTTTCCTAATTCGCGATAAGTTTTACTCTTAGAAGATAACATCCAGAAAACCAACATAATCGTGGCTCCTGTACCACCTACGTTGACAAACAGACTTGAAAATCCGGTTGATGTAATGTAAGGAATTGCTTGATGATGGGACCATGCAGTGGCATTGGCAGTTAAAAATTGTAGAAAAATAGGATCGGCAATTCCTTCTAAGGTCATATCGCCATGAATACCACCAACCCAAAGTAAACTAACTAGCAGTGTATAGAACATAATTCCAGGTAAACTATTCATCGCAAAAAGCAATGGGTGGAAAATATTTTGAATGAACACATTGATGTCAAAATGAAGTGGAACTCAAATTGTCCAGAATAAGAGCAAAATCACAAAACCAGGAACTAATGAAACAAACGAATGGTTAACTGCAGTTGGGACACCATCTGGCAATTTAATCACTAGATTTCGTTTAACAAAGAAATTTAATATCAGTACGGACGCAAACGCACAAACAATTGCTGTAAATAATCCCGATGACGCAAAATTAGCGGTGTCCAAGATATTCTTATTATTGAACGACACAATCACAAAGGCCATTGTTGAAAGCCCTGCACCATTGATCGCATCTAAATCTAAATTCTTGGCAAGTTCATAGCCAATCCCAATCGCCGATAACAATGAAATAATACCAAATGATCCGTTAACCGCCACACTGATGGCAGACATGTATGGCTTCATAAAGGCGGTCCACGCTGGTATTGGAATATTTCCAATAATTAAAAATACCGACCCACTAATAACCGCTGGAAGTGTCATAACTAACCCGTTACGAACCGCAACCAGATATTTGTTATTACCAACTTTTGCTAAAGGTGGCATTAACACGTTTTGAATCCAATTCATAAAATTCTTCAAAATAATCACCCTCCCATAATTAAATTACATGCCAAGTATAGAAGCTCCTCAGCAAAATGTAAACCCTTTCAAAGAATGTTTAGTTAATTAAACGTAATATTTATGAACAATTGAAATAAATATCCTACTAGTAAGTCATTTATTCAAAGGTATATACCTTTAGTACCGTTATTGATCCTTATTTATCCGTACACGTAATTTTAAACACAGATATTTTCCCAATTTTTTTATTCTGGACCGATTGCAGCGTTTTACCTCCAAAGCGCTACGCATTTTTTCCAGTTTCTCACTATTTCTTTTTTATATATGCTATTTAATGACCAAGGGCCCTTGGATCTTAGTTTATAAGGAGATTCAAGAATTGGAAAAACATTCAATACAAGCTGGTTTCAAACTGCTATACACAGACAATAACAAAAAAATTATTTACGGAGCTGCTAAAAGATTACACATAATGCCTTTTCATCCAAATTACGATGACTTCATTCAGGAAGGGGCACTTTCTTTTGTTCAGGCCTATGTTCGTTATCCAGATAACATTGAGCAAAACTTGGAAAAATTTAGAGTTTTTGCTTATCAAGCTGTTTATTGGCGTCTTTTGGACTTAATTCGCCAAACAAATCGACATACTGAACGCATCCAAAGTGATCAAGACGCACTAAATTCACAAGTTCAATCCAATTTAGATCATGCCTATGAGGATATTTATCATGATCAATTATTTCGACATCTTTATCAAAACTGTACAAAATCTGAACGGCTGTTTCTGATAGACTGCTATGTTTTGCAACTAAAAGGTTCAGAAATCGCAAAAAAGCATCATGTCACACGCCAATGCGTATCCAACTGGCGACGCACTGTTGGAAACAAAGCACTTGCTTATATTTCAAAAAGTAACCAATAATTCGTTTAACAATGTTAATATATATAGGGATTAAAATATATGATACGCATGGATATTGATATGAGGAGGAAACTATATGGCTACTAGTCATTCTGATTACGAGACGATTTCTACAATTTCAGCACTGATTCAAAAGGTTGATACCGATTTGCAGTCAAAATTTTCTGTAAGTTTTGAACAATTTCGCATTCTTGATTTTATTAAGAATATCTATCCTAAACAAACTACTGTGAGTGCTCTGGCCAAACAGTTTCATTCTAACAATTCAGCCACCTCACGAAAAGTTAGTGTGCTATATAAAGAAAATTTAATTCAAGATCATGTCTCAGGTGAGGATCGTCGGACACATTGGATCACGCTAGCTCAAAAAGGCAATGCAATTATTCACGATATTAAAATCGTTGTAGATTCGGGACTGCCTGATCTCGAAACAAAAATATTGGTTCTTCTTTCAAATACAATTAAGAATGATAATAAATAGTCATAGAATTTAGTTTGGTATTGCTGTGAAATTTTAGTAATACCAAATTTTTGTTTTTAGACAATTAGTCAACTATATAACTATTTGGAAGCATTTAAGTTATCCGCTTGCAAAGACTAATATAGTTGTGGTTCAATTACATTAACGGCGTTGAATATTATCTGGCAATAATATCTTCAAGGCATAATTAATATACAGAAAGAGGACATGTTATGCAACGCACAAATCCTTTGGAATTTACCAACTTCTCAAAAATATATCGTGTGTTTCTTCAAATGGATAGTCATTTAAAAACCGCCTATTCAATTAGTTTTGAGCAATATCGAATAATGGCTTATATTTTGTCACTCGAAAGCAAAAAAGCCAGTGTAAGCGAAGTCAGTAGGCATTTTGAATCAAGTTCACCGGCAATTTCTCGTAAAATTCGAGTCTTATTCAATTTAAATTATATGGTAGATCATGCTGATAGCAAAGATCATCGAGTACACTGGTTAAATATAACACCAGCGGGAAAACAACTTGCATTAACAGTTAATAATTTTTTAAATGACCGGATCCCTGAACTAAAAATTCAGATTGACTCTTTATTAAAGGATGACTTAAAAAACTAACCATTACAGGAAACAAAAGAAGAGGCCCGGAAAACATTTTTCCTAGCCTCTTCTTTTGTATGCATTTTTAATCAACAATCTTGATGGCAATTTTTCCGCCCGCACGACTAACAATCTCATCTAAAGTTTTAAATGAAACATTTGCGCGACCACTTTCCATACGCGCAATTTGCGACTGGCGCTTGCCAGCTCTTTCAGCTAATTGAGTCTGGGTATAGCCATTGCGAATTCTAAACTGTACTAGTTCTTTTGCTACTTGTACCTTAATTCCTTCGTCGTCCGTAACTACTTGCTTATCCATTGTTGCTCCTCCATTTAATTAACTATTTTATAGAATTTTCAATAAATCTAATGGTTCTTCAAAAATGTAATCTGCTTCTGCAAAATCAGCGCTCGGAATTGCGCCCCATTTGGCATTACCAAAATCAATTCCAGCTGCATGTGCTGCCTGCATATCATATTGGGCATCACCAATATACAAGAACTGATTCTTAGCCACCTGAGGAAACTTATTCATTCCTGCAATTAAAGGTGCTGGATTCGGCTTATGCTGCTTGGTGTCTTCTGCCACAACTACTTGCTCAGCATACTTCGTAAATCCATATTGCGCAACCTGTGTTTGCCAACCATACTTGGTCTTAGAAGTGACGATTCCGATAGAAATGCCTTTTGCTTGCAAAGTCTTAAAAAGTTCGTTCACTCCTGGAAAAACACTCACTAAATCCTGGTGCTTCAAAAATTCTTCTCCATAATCTTGAACAGTTTGTTTTGGATTAGGTGCACCCAGTTTTTCGAAGATCTCAACCGCTGACAGTCCCATAAGTCGGCGTGTTTGCTTTTCCGATACTGGAATTTCCAATCGCCCGAAGACTTTTTTCACCGTTTCCCATACAGCTACATCCGTTTTTAAAAGCGTATTATCCACGTCAAACAAAATAACCTGGTACATATCTAGCCCCCCTCTACTTTCAAATGAAACAAACAATGCATTATATCATAAGTAAGCGATTTCTCTCAATGCTGATTTTGAAATTTTTTTAATTGTTTCCTTTTTCTGCCGCTGTCCTTTATAAATACGCATTTAAATCAAAAAGAGCCGAAGAAAAGTGAATTGGTAAACTGCTTTACGACAGCTGTTTCAACTTTTCTTCAGTTCTTTCATTTAAAGCCCATTTAGTCTTTTACTTTCCTTAAACCATGTTTTGTTTGTGGGGAAACAAAATAATAAATACCACCAATGACAACTGGATAAAGTAACACAATGAGACTTTGTAATAGCATGCCATTACCGACACCATTAATTGCGTAGTTAAACGCGCTCATGGCATGTGTCACTGGCAATAATTCTGAAATTGCTTGATAAACGGTAGTCAGCATCGATGTTGGTAACAAGACACCTGCTAACTGGACTAGCATTAGAACTAGTGAGAACAGGATTCCCGGTGCACCAAATAATAAATCGATGAACACACACAGCGCTGTAAAACTCATCGCACTAACACCGGCCGCAAACACCAATTCAACTGGATGAATCACCTGAATACCATCAATGGCAACAAATGCTAGAACACCAACCACTTGAAGCAAAGTCAATAAGAGCAACATATTGTTTGATAACCCAAACCCGTTATGACGATGACCCTTACGACGCGCGTACTGACCTAATTGATTGAGAATAGCCGCAATGAACAAAATCATCGCAACAACCAACGGTGCAAACATATTTTTAACTGAGCCCACTGAATCTAAAGTCTGATCCTGATTAACTGGATTCACAAAGTGGTTTACATTTTCAGGTTCCGCATTCACATTTTGAACCTGTTGGGCACCATCTTGTAATTTAGAGTTTAATAACCCAATTCCAAGTGTCGCTGTCTTAAGTCCATCTTGAACTTGATCAGAACCGCTGGCTAACTGATCAGCACCTGTTTTACCTTCTTTAGCACCAGATTCTAACTGATTAGCACCACTGGTTAATTGAGAACTTGCCTTAGTTAATTTGGTTCCACCAGCAACCAATTTATTTGCCCCGGTTGATAATTGCGTTACGCCACTAACCAAAGTGGGCACCTGACTATTCAACGTTTGCAAACCTGTACTTAATTGTTGTGATCCAGAATTCAGCTTGGATGAATTATTCTTCAGAGTGGTCAAACCAATTGTTAATTTGCTTGAACCCGCCTTCAATTGACTAACACCACTTACCAAACTAGGTACCTGACCATTCAACGTTGAAAGTCCTGTAGTTACTTGGCTGGATCCATTACTGAGTTGGGTGACACCACTTGTTAAACTTGGTACTTGACTGTTTAAAGAGCTCAAACCAGCTTGCATTTGAGTCGCTCCTGAGGTCAGGCTACTATTACTAGCGGCCAGTTGTGAAGCACCTTTACTAGCTGAACTAACTCCAGCGGTATATTTAGAAACCCCCGTTGTGTAGGTTGTCACACCAGAAACTAATGAGTTTTCACCATTTACTTTATCGTTTAATTGTGTCACTCCTGCAGTAAATTGTTTGAAATCATCTAAATTGTCACTTAACGTTGGTAACTGTTTTTCAAGAGATTCCAAAGTTTGAACCGTGGTATCACTCATTAATGGTGATGATAACAATTCATCCGCTTGACTCACAACACTACTCAAGCTTGAAATGGCAGTGGTTGTACTACTATCAATGTTGAGCTTGCCAAGAGTTGTAGCCAAACTACTTATTTTATCTTTTGCGCTACTTAGGCTTTGTAAGCTAGTCCCGGTAGTTGCAATCTCTTTAGCTGAAGCGGCAGCGTTTGTAGCACTGTCTGTGGCCTGGCTTTTAGCTTCGGTAATTTTTGCCTTATCCGTGCTACTTAAGTTGGAAGTATCAACCCCGCTTAAAATGGTCGCCACTTTTTGACTATCAGTTGCCGAAGTCTTCGCCTTTGTTGCTGCATCAGTTAAGGCACTTGATGCGCTATCTAAGCTTTCAAAGGCGCTGTTCACATCTGTTAAACTGCTTTGTGCATCGCTTAACTCAGATAAGACACTGCCTAAGCTCGAAAGTTGTTTTAAAACCGGTTCTAATTCTTGCAACTTAGTTTGTAATTGCTGTGCGCTCGCAATCGTGGTTGGCGCATCTTTCAAACTTTCCATCGCTGATGAATCAGTTTCCAATAATTGTTGCATTTCTGCAATTTGCTCATTGGCCTGACCAGCGGCGGTATTTAATTGTGAGACTCCTTGGGAAAGCTGAGTTGCACTTGTAAGTAAGGAATCCGAACCACTATTCAAGGTTGATGATCTGGCACTTAATGTATTCAATCCACCATTTAAACTAGTGACACCATTCGTATATGAAGTCACCCCAGACGCTAGACTTTTGGAACCTGAACTTAACTGTCCCACGCCACTAGCCAATGCACCGGTTTTACTTGATAAAGTTTTTAAGCCGGCTGAGACTTGTGAAGAACCGTTGAATAACTGTAAAACGCCTAATGGCAAGGCCACAGTTTTATCTGAAAGTTGAGCCAAACCCGTGCTAAGTTGACCAGCTCCTGATTGGGTTTTGGACACGCCGGCAGTATAACTCTTTACTCCGGTATTCAACTGTTTTGCCCCAGTAGTTAATTTCTGAACTCCACTTGCTAGAGGAGCCGTTTTTGATTTCATTTCACTTAAACCACTTGCAAGGGCCTTACTACCTTTAGCCAAAGTATCGACACCAGCGGTATATGTATCAATGCCCGTGCTGAGTTTCTTGGTGCCACTTTCAAAGGTAATCATGCTTGTTGCCAAAACATGTAAGTTTCGATCAACTTTAGCATTACCATCCTTTAATTGAACCACACCGTTCTTCAATTTCTTCACACCATTAGAACCACTCTTGATACCAGTTCCGAGTTCATTAATTGAAGAAAGCAATGTTTTGTCATAGGATTTTTGAATGCTTGATACCACCTCAGTTTTAACCTGACTAGCAACCTGTTCATTAATCACCTGTGACACATAGCTATTATGTTTGGAGAGTTTAATCTTTAAATTACTAGCTTTGGGATTCTTGTCCAAAGCAGTAGTAATATTTTGAGAAAAGTTTTTTGGAATGATAATGGTCATCAAATAATGACCCTTCTTCATTTCTCTTTTGGCCTTGCTGGCAGAAACAAAGTGCCATTTAACCTGATTATTATGACTCAGATTTTGGATGACTTGTTTTCCAGCACTCACCTTTGTATTCTGAAATTTTGCTGATTGATCGTTGTTCACAACCGCCACATTTGTATTAGTGGTATGCGTTTCCTGCGAAGAATTGATGTATCTAAAAATAAGACCTGTCAATAAAATTGGAATTAAAAGAGCTAACACCAAAAAACTCCATCTTTTCGTTCGCGGTTCCCAATTCTTAAAAATCATCTCTTGCCATCTCCTGTTTTTCACGTAATCAAATCACTTACAAGTTAAAACTTTAATATTTGCTAAAGAAATCGTCAAAAGCAAATTTATTTTAGTTAATTGTCTATTTCAAACAAAAATAGTCCAAAACCTTAATTAGATAAGGCCTTGAACTATTTTGAAAAATATTATGAATTATTTTATGAAAACAAATGAAAACACCATATTACCGGCGCTTATCACTCTTTTCACAAGATAAGTGACAAAGCGGTTGATTTGAAACATAAAAAACTTATAATTCAGTCGAACAAGCTCAAATAATTTGTAAAAATTGCCCGCATTTCGGGATGATCAAGCATCATTTCTGGATGCCACTGAATACCCAGTAACGGATGAACGGCATCCTTTGACTGGACTGCTTCAATAACACCATCTTCTGCCCGTGCCAAACTTTCTAAAGGTTTTGCTAGTTGTTTAATCATCTGATGGTGCAATGAATTTACCAAAATTTTATTGCCCAGAACTTTTTGAAGATTACCATCAACCTTAACGACATGTGTAGCCACATTTCCCAAAAACTCAGGAGCTTGATCATGTTCAACAGTAACTGATCGTTTCATGAGCGACTGATCTTGATACAAGGTCCCACCCAGTGCAACGTTGATTAATTGCACCCCACGACAAATCCCAAGAATCGGTTTGTGAGTCTCCCACGCTAATTTAAATAAGGCCAGCTCAAACTTGTCCCGTTTCAAAGAGGTTGTTTTTAGTAGCGGATCCGGTTCTTGACCGTATAAACTGGGGGTGACATCCTGGCCACCTGGCAAAAACAATCCATCAATATTTTCAAAGTACTCTCCTGCCAGTTCTTCTGACTGAATCGGAATAACCACCGGCAAACCACCCGCTTGCGTAATTGCATCAATGTTGCCTTGGAACGTATAAGTTGCGTGATTATGATAAAAGATTTCCGAATCACCAGTGAACACGTTACCCACGATGCCAATTCTTGGTTTCATATTTCTTCCTCCGTTTGTGATTGTTATGTATACTAAAGCACCAACCCTGGTCACCATCAATTTGTGACTGACTTGGTGCTTTTAGTTGCTACTTATTTAATTCCGCTGAGCTTTAGGACAACTCAGAAGAACAGTCAGAAGTGCCTAAGCGTAATTCCTGCGGGATTGCGATCCCACCTCCATGCCCTTCTACTGCATTTTTTCGCTGAGCTTCAGGACAACTCAGAAGAACAGTTACAAGTGCCTAAGCATAATTCCTGCGGGATTGCGATCCCACCTCCATTACGCTTAGGCACTTCTGACTCCCGTTCTTCTTCGTTCACTACTTTAGGACAACTCCGCAAATCAGGTTTAGATAATTAGGCGAGGTTCCCGCGGGATTACGATCCCGACTCCACCCAGCTTAATTATCTAAACCTACCGATTTGCTTCGTTCACTACTTGCTAATATACGCCGTCTTATAATTCCACTGCGTACCAGCCGTATTGTGAATCACATTCTTCACCTTTGGATTAATCAAGAATGAATAATTTGTTTGATACAACGGTGCAATTGCTGCCTGCTTAACCACCAATTGATCCGCCTTAATCATATCCGCCCAACGTTTACTCTTATTATTCGCATCCGAATTTTGGGCCTTCTTAATTAACGCATCATAACTACTATTATTCCACTTACCATAGTTATAACCACTATTCGTCGTTAATACCTGTAAATGCGAGATTGGGTCTGTAAAGTCTGCACCCCAACCCGACACATAAATATCAAAGTCACCCTTCGCTGCACGAGAATAAGCCACCTTATCCGGAATATTCACTAAGCTTACTTTCATTCCAGGTAACTTATTCTGTAGTTGTACTTGGAAATACTCAGAAATATTCTTGTCATCATTATCATTCGTCGACATCAAAGTCACATTTAACGATTTTGCGCCAATTTCCTTCAACCCTTGTTTCCAAAGTTTTTTGGCTCTTGTACTGTCATAATTAACAGTTCCTTTCAGGTAAGCCTCATCTGCAAAGTCCTTACCCGTCTTGGGATCATTAGCCAAATCAGTTGGTACAAAACCCTTTGGTGTCGTTGAAGCATCGCCAATAACCTTTGTAATCAACTGCTTACGGTTAATTGCCAAAGAAATTGCCTGACGAATATGTTTATTATTCATCGCCTTACGAACCTTTGAATTAGATGCCTTAAAGTTGAACGCTAAGAAACGCGTGATACTATACGGAACAGTCTGATAATCGGAATTGTTCTTAAAGTTTTTAATTTGAGTACTTGAAAGCTGTGCCATATCCAATTTCTTGGATTGATACAAACTCAAAATTGTTGAAGGATTTTCATTTACAGAATAGTTAATCTTACTCAATTTAACCTTACTCTTATCCCAATACTGATTGTTTTTCACAAATGACCAGTGATCATTGGTACCCTTCCAACCAGTCATCTTGAATGGACCTGTATAAACCATATATTTAGACGTTGTCGCATACTTACTACCGTACTTTTCAATAACTTTCTTACTTACCGGTGAGAATAATGGATATGTCATCAGAACTTTAAAATATGCAATTGGTTCGTCTAACTTAACTACGAAAGTCTGCTTATCAGGTGCCGAAACACCCAATTTTGAAGGCTTCAATTTTCCGGAACTAATTTGATCCGCATTTTTAATACCTGAGAATAAGTATGCATATTGTGACTTCGTGGTTGGGTTCAGAGTCCGTTGCCAAGAATAAACAAAATCTTGAGCGGTAATTTTTTGACCATTGCTAAATTTTGCATTTTTGCGGATTTTGAATGTCCAAGTTTTACCATCTTTTGAAACTTTACCTGATGAAGCCAGTCCTGCGATTGGTTTACCATTTTTGCCTAATCGATAAAGACTTTCAAATACGTTTCCAGTTTGTCCATAACCTGTTGCTTTCGCAATATCGATTGTATCCAACGGTGCATCGGCTGATAAATTAAGTACTTGCTTTGTAGCTAATTTCCCGGAACCACCTGTACTGCTCTGATTACCACAACCAGCTAACACCAATACTAGTGCAGCTGATACAGTGGCTAAAAGTGTCCATTTTTTCTTCATATGATCTAACTCCCCTAAAAAATTATTTTAGAAATCTCTTTGTACTTCAATTACGCGAAATTCTTTGCCTACTTTTTAAATCTATTTTCATTGAACACGGACAACAACCTGGTGACATCCAACATCACGTCCCTTCAAATACCAAACAAAAAACCGACTAACTGCATTGCGCAATTAGCCGGCTTCACTTTGACCTATGTTAAAAAACTAGGCCCATTTTTGCGAAAGACAATTACAGTTTGCAGCCACACAAATAACCATGTTGTTTTGACAACATGCTTCGCAACATTCAATTTGCATTCGTAACTTCATCATAACTATCTTCCTTTCTGTTTGGTTATTTCACTACTTAGATTATCCAATTACTTATTGTAAGTCAAGTAAAAACCTAAATTTTTGGAAATTATTTTTGAAACTTAAAAACGTTCATGAAAACGATCTCGTGTTTTTGGTGAGATTGTCTGGTACTGAAAATTGGTTAGACACTTTCAATCTTTGTTTGCGAAAACATAAAAAAGGGCAGCTTCTGAGCTTAGCATACGCTAATGCTCAAAAGCTATCCACCCTTTTTTTACTCTACTTCTTTTCCATTACTTTCAATCACTTTTTTATACCAATAAAAACTTTTCTTCGGTGTTCTTGAGTAATCCCCTGTTTGATCATCATGGCGATTCACATAAATAAATCCGTAACGTTTCGACATCTGTCCCGTACTTGCAGATGCCAAATCAATGCATCCCCATGGCGTGTAACCAATCAAATCAACACCATCATCTAGTGCCTCTTTCATAGCTTCGACATGACCACGCAAATAATCAATTCGGTAATCATCATTAATTGAACCATCTGCCTCAACCTTGTCATAAGCACCCAGACCATTTTCCACAATCATCAATGGAATTTGATACCGTTGATAAACCTGGTTCAAATAAATCCGCAAGCCTTCAGGATCCATACTCCAGCCCCAGTCACTGTATTTCAAATAAGGATTCTTGGTCCCTGACGACATATTGCCATTCACCTTTTCTTGTTTTTCAGGATGAATGGTTACTGCACCAGATGAATAGTAACTAAAACTATAGAAATCAACCGTTCCATCCTTCAATGTTTTGGCGTCGCTTGGGTCAATCTCCAAATGAATATCATTATCCCGCCAATATTTTTTGGCAAATGCTGGATAGGCTCCACGGACATGCACATCTCCACAATAGAAATTGTTCATTTCAGTCTGTTGTTGTGCTAGTAAAACGTCTTTAGGATCCGGTGTTAATGGGTAAACTTCAGAACCTGCGATCATACAACCGACTTTATTTTCTGGATTAATTTCATGGGCAAGTTTCACAGCCTTAGCACTTGCAACTAACTGATTATGCACAGCTTGAAATGCGTTTTGGCGTTGTTCTTTCGTCACACGGTCAAAAATCGAACTTCCATCTTTGACGGGCACACCGGCTTGAATATAACCACCGCCAAACATCAGCGCTGTATTAATTTCATTGAAAGTCAGCCAAAGATGCACTTCATCCTTATAAGATTCAAATAAGACACGGCAATAATTTTCAAAGAAGTCAATTACTTTTCGACTTGAAAAACCACCATAAGCTGCAGTTAAATGGTAAGGCACTTCATAATGCGAAATTGTAACTAGTGGTTCAATTCCATACTTGTGACATTCTTGGAAAACTTTATGATAAAAATCAATACCTGCTTGATTAGGCTTTTCATCATCCCCATTAGGAAAGATTCGCGTCCAGTTAATTGATAAACGATAAACTTTAAAGCCCATCTCTGCAAGTAATTTGATATCTTCTTTATAGTGATGATAAAAGTCACTTGCGGTATGTGACGGATAATAGGCATCTGGATCCACTTTAGCGGTGAAGTGCCGCGGTTTATCCACCGTACCTCCAGTTAGCAAATCCTGGACACTGACTCCTTTACCATCAACATCCCATGCACCTTCGATTTGGTTGGCTGCTGTTGCACCACCCCATAAAAAGTTCTTTGGAAATTCTGTTGTCATTAGTTTCCTCCTTGTTTACATTAATTTACATTTATATTTACATAGGTTAGTGTAACCGTTTTTAGAAAGCGCTGTCAATTTTATTTCACTCTTGCGTTTACCACGTCTTTTTACCTCTTTCTGTGCTACTATATGGGAGAAAGACAAAACTATAGGAATGCGGTGATTTATCATGAAACTAGCTCTAATTGGTGCTGGGCCCCGAAATTTAATGGCTCTGGAACGCATTTTAGCCTGGAACAAAAAGGTTTCTGTTCCGGAAATCGAGATCCATTTATTCGACCCGGCGGGAATTGCCGGCCGTGTTTGGCAACCTGATCAACCACATGAACTCTTGATGAATTCATTGGCAGCAAAAATCACTTTATTTACCGATCATACGATTGAAATGGAGGGTCCAAGTGTTCCCGGACCAACGTTGCTCGAATGGGCGCGGCGAGCGGGCTCTCGGTTCATACAAGAAAACAATTATAAAAAATCGCAGTATTTACTGAAAGAGATTTCTCATTTAACGCCAGAAAGTTACGCAAGTCGGGCGCTATTTGGTGTCTATCAAGAATGGTTTTATCAAGAACTCCACAAACAAGTTTCAAAAACGATTCACATTATTTTTCACAAAACGGCCGTGACCAGTATTGCCCGCCTAACCCATCATACGTATAAATTGAGTTTTGATGATGCGGCTGAAACTTTTGATGGTGTTTCGATGGCCCTTGGAGAAGGCATGTCAGAGCTTTCCACTTCTGAAAAGAACTTGGCCCAGTTTGCCCATGCTCATCAGCTCACATACTTAAGAACCGGTTACCCGGCAGAGCAGGACTTTGCTAAAATTCCAGCTCACAGCTCTGTTTTATTGCGCGGTCTTGGTCTGAATTTTATGGACGCCATGATTATGTTGACTCAACATCGTGGCGGTAAATTCCATCGTGAAGCCGACGACACGCTCACCTATCATGCATCGGGTGAAGAGCCAAAAATCTATGCTGGTTCTGGACGAGGGTTTCCTTATCACGCACGTGGCATGGATCAGAAAGTTGTGGGTGAAACACGCCCATTGTACTTTTTGTCTAATCAATTAGTTGCGCACATGATTGAGCATCAGGAACAAATGAGTGGTCAACAATTCCTCGACTATATTTATTCCGACGCGGCATGCACCTACTATACAAAATTGGTGGCAACCAACTATACCGGAATAAGTTCCCATGAATTTGAACAGGCGTTTCAAAAGGATCCGTTATCTGCCCAAGTTTTAGACGATTATGGGATTGCTAAGGCTGATCGCCTCGACTGGGGACACCTGGCGCACCCTGATCAGGATGTCAAAACTGACAAAGCGTTTCAAAAATTAATGCTGGCTTATTTGGAACATGATATTGCTGAGGCTAAACGGGGAAACAAAACGAGTCCGTTTGCAAGTGCAATGGATACTTTGCGTGAACTACGAACAAATATCCGAAAAGTCATTACTTATAAACTAATTTCGGATGAAGACTATGCTAAAGATATTCTGGGTGGTTTTAATAGTTTCAACAGTTTCTTGGCGGTCGGTCAACCAATTTTACGATTGGAACAACTCCTGGCGTTGATAAAAGCGGGTATCGTAGAAATTCTGGGACCAAAGTTGCAGTTAGAAACCAATCAGGATCATTTTGTTACGTATTCAAAACGGTTCCCTGAGCATAAAATTGAGATAAATGATGTGATTGAGGCGCGACTGGCATCAGTTGATATTCGAATTAGTACGAACCCGTTGATTCAAGACTTATTAAAAACTGGAATGGCCAGACCATACGAATTGCATTTGAATGATGGCTCAACGAAGCAGTTGGGAGCAATGGATGTGACGACGGAAACGGCGGAAGTAATTGATAGTGATGGCGTGCCGGTGCCAAACGTTTATGTTTGGGGAATTACGACGGAGGGACGTCACTGGTTGACGAATGGAAGTCCAATTCCAAGTGTGAACGATGTGCGTTTGAGAATGGCGGATATGATAGCGAACCAGATGTTAAATTATAGTGAGTGAGGCAAAATGGTAAGAGAGATCAGATAAGTATTCCGTATGCGGGGGAATCCCCGCAGTAGGAATGCTTATCTGCTCTCTCTTATTTTGCCGAGCTGTCCTAAAACAGTGAGTGAGAAAAAGCGTTAAAACAAAGACCTATAAGAGAACCGGAGGCGGGATCGCAATCCCGCAGGAGGTTTTCTTATAGGTCTTTGTTTGCTTTTTCGAGCTGTCCTCAAGCAGTGAGCGGAACAAGTCGCAAGTACTATCAAAATAAGCTGGGTGGAAGTCAGGAGAATTCCTGGCTGGGAACCCTGCTTATTTTGATGGTACTGACTTGTGAAGCTGTCCTAAAATAGTGAGCGGATTGTGGCGTTTAGTCTCATCAATATAAGAGAACCGGAAGCGGGATCGCAATCCCGCGGGAGGTTTTCTTATAGGTCTTTGTTTGCTTTGTTGAGCTGTCCTCAAGTAGTGAGCGGAACAAGTCGCAAGTACTATCAAAATAAGCTGGGTGAAAGTCAGGAGAATTCCTGGCTGGGAACCCAGCTTATTTTGATGGTACTGACTTGTGAAGCTGTCCTCAAGCCCCAACTTACTGTATTTGGAAGCTAACGGAATGTTTTTCACCATCTGCTGAGGTAATTTCGATTTTAATTGGATTAGTTTTACCCTCGAAATTATACGTTAAATCTAGATCACGTATCGTTTCACCTTCATCGATATCGTCGTCGTTTTCAACTGAACTTAAAGTTTTTCCATTTTGGGTCACTTTAACCTGACCAAAATTAGCAAAAGGTGCCTTTTTTTCAGTTTTAGGTTCCCACTCTACTTTCACTTCTACTTGGTCATCATCTACTTCAGCCTCAATTTGATGAACTGTAAATTTATTATATTTCCAGCTACTATTCAGCAATGCCATATCGTCATCGCCAACAACAGCTTGACTTGAACTATTCCCACTTGCTTTCGAACTACTTTTTGAAGAAGTTGTTACAGAAACCGAAGAACTAGTGGCATCATTTTTTGATTCTGAATTGTCAGAATTATTCGTACATCCTCCCAATAAAAGGAACGCGGAAGAAAGAAGCAATATTGTTGTTTTTTTCATGGGTTTCTCCTTTTTCTTAGTGAGTTATGAATTTAATTTTCTTGCTGGTTTGTGGGCAATTTTTGATTTAAATTGGTAACAGCTAGTCAAGTTAGGAGTTATTCAAACACCCTGCCATAATAAAACAATCCTTGTTGTCCATCTTCAGCAACTTCGATTTTTGTCACACTGCAATTCATTGGCTCTTTAAAAGCCAACGGATCCGTTGCCTTCACTGCATTTTGTGCAAAACTTCGCACCGTAAATCCATGTGTGACAATGACAATTTTTTGGTCAGTATATTTTTGGCAAATCTCATCAGTAAATGCTGCCACTCGATTTTCTACATCCGTAAATTTCTCGCCATTTGCGACTTTATAGTACTCAGGATAAATTGCATTACTTCCTGGAATGAAATACTGACCATATTTAGCCTTCAAATCCGTATCATATTGACCATCCCAGTCACCGTAAGAAATTTCCAATAAACGATCATCAACTTGAATTGGTAAATTGCGCCCCTTATTCAGCAAATTGGCCGTATCTTTTGCTCGTGTCAATGGACTCACAAAAATTTGGTCCGCAAAACTAATATCAAAATGATCATGCAAGTTCTCGGCTTGTTTAATTCCCGTCTCGTCCAATTGTGAAGGCTCGGCATCAACCTGGCCCTGCTTAAATCCCATAATGTTTCCTCGGGTTTCACCATGTCGCACAATGTAAAGTTCAGTCATGTTTTATCCCCACTTATCTATAGTTATTAATTCCATACTACAGCTCTTAAGCGAGAATTGAAAACCCTTTTAAAGGTTTCCACCCCGAACTTCTGCGACATTGTAAACAAGTGCAAATGCATCTGGGGCCACGGCATGAATTTGATTCAAAATGTGTTGGTACTCCGCATTTTCAACCACAATCATCAGCATTTGCTTTTGATCACCAGTATACCCGCCCTTGACATCAAAAATAGTCATGCCTTTTTCCATCAAAGTGACTAGACTATGTTTAACATCATCTAAATTGTCATCACTCATAATGTATATTACTTTTTTTCGATCCAAACCAGTTTCAATATAGTTCATGATGAACATGGTCAGCACCGATGAAAGAATGGCCAAAAAGAAAGCTTCAAACCCAGAAACAAATACGTTGAAAAAACAAACCAAGCCATCAATGGCCAACAATCCAAATGATGTTTTAATATTAAAGTACTTTTTGAAAATTAGCGGCGGTACGGTGGTCCCACCGCTGGAAGCATCGATATGGTATAAAAGCGCCACCCCAGCCGCAAAGATTGCGCCTCCTACAATAACAGCCAACAATCTATCATTCACCAATTTTATCTGGGGTGTTAATGCCAAACAAATAGGTAAAAACAAACTACCAAACGTTATGCGCAGCGTGGTTGCTTTATCCAAAGTAAAGTACGATAGCACCAGCATTGCCACATTTAGAATCAAGACGACAAGTGACATATTGAAACCGAAACTTTCGTGCAGCAAAATGGCAATCCCTGTGGTTCCTCCTGAGGCAACATTGTGCGGTGCGTAAAACATATTAATACTAATGGCGATAATTTCGAGGGCAATAATTATTAAACCCATTTGGGATAACCAATGAAATTCGCGTTTGTTCATCACATCACCTTTCCTTCCAAGTAATTTTTCTTAAATTAATTATCTCAAATTTAAGCAAAAAAAGCTAATGATGTGTATAATTTTTAATGAATATATAAACGTACAAAAAAAGTAGCGATAGTCATCTGGATGATTAGCGTTACTTTTATTAAAAATCTAAATTAATGTCGATCTAAAACTAGCTCAATAACTTGTTTACGAGGTGCAAAATTGATGTTTATGACGGTTTCAGTCAAAATCTTTTCGTACTCGACCAACGCATCAGCCGGTAAGGGGGTGTTATTACTCAAAGAAACCAACACATCATCCACCGTTGTACTCAAAGAAATGTTCATGAAAATGTTGATTTTCTCAACAACATCCCTTAATAGATCTGTCAGCAAGCCATTCGGTTTCCCATTTTCATCGGTAATGACTAACTGGTGACTATTCACCACAGTATGATCAATCCGACTAATTCGTACTACATCAAATACCGATATCATTTGTTCGACCTCACTTTTGCATATTATAACCTGCATTATATCCCAAAAGTAGTTGTCAAAACAAGATGAACGACTTTAATTCTAGCCATGATTGGGTTGTGACCACGAACGGATTTGAAGCATCCACGTTAACCCATATTTATCTGTAAACATGGCAAGTTTAGCACCCCATCCTTGGTCCGCCAATGGCATAGTGATTTTGACTGATGGTTCCTTAGCCAAACTAGCATATAAGCTTTGCGCTGCCGCAAGTTTTTCAGCATCATCACTATCGATGTCGATCAATAAACGTGTACTATTGGTCAATGCATCATTACCCTCAAAATTGTCTGAGGCATAAATCCAATTCCCTAAAATCGTAAACGCCGCATGCATGGTCATTTGTGAAAAGTCAACATCTGCGGGAACGTTCATCGCTGCAGCTGCTTCAGCTGTCACTGGAAGTCTCACGACATTTTGGCTCCAAACGTATTTTTGTAATACTCAAGTGCTTCTTTCGTATTTGTAAACGTTAAGTAAGGATAGATTGCGCTATGTGCTGCCATCGTTAATTTCTCCTCAAAGATCAATCGTATTTAGAAGTTTGAACTTGTTGCTTTCATTATTTCAACTCCACGGATAGAAAGCAAGTAACCCGCTCCAGACGCATCAAAAGTTAAGCCTTCAAATTCGCGTGTATTAATCTTCTTGTTATTTGCATCATATGACTGGAAATTTTCTGAACGGACATCTCCTACAGATAGTTTGCCCAGTTTTGAAACAGGTACAGACAAGATACTGCCATCCGCAACAAAATATAACCGGTCATTTACCGCATTATAAGCGATTGACTGTGAATGAGTGCCAGGTGCATGTTCCATGCCCTGCATCACTAAATTAATTTGTACCGAGTTATCAGACCTAATACTACCTTTATAAATCTTCACGCCGTTTTTTGGCCCCCAAGCGGCAGTATTCTGTACAAATTCATAAAAGTTTCCATTTTTGTCAAAAGTTAAATTTTTGGGTGTATTTTGATTTTGTCCCATTTTAAAGTTGATTTGTTTGTCTGGTCTCAACGTAGTTTTGTTAAGCTCTTGAATATTGCTTGTCTCATTGCTCAACCCACTTTTCCCAACAAACCAAATTTGGTTTGTCTTGGGGTTAAGTGCCATCGATTGCCCATGACCAGTCGTAAACGTTGGTCCAACCGTCATACAAGTTATTGCTTCTTTTTCATCATCTGTTAATGCTTTACCATTCAGTTTATTATAGGCAGCGCGCCGTAATACAGAATAATCTTTTGAGTCTTTCACTAAATCACGAAGCTTTGTCAAATTATATTTGACTACAAAACCTTGGCCTGTGGTTGTATGTGGGATTTCATTCATTACATAAGCGGTATCCCCATCGATGATCATACTTTGTGCGTTTCCAAAATCGCCACTTTTTTTATAAGTACTTGGCAAATATATATCCGTCGTAAAATCTGTTTGCCCTTCACCAGATTCATGTTTAATCGTATTTGCTATACTAACAATATGTGGATAATTTGGAGCTATCCCATAAGAAGAGGGGGCGTTCACAAAATAATTTACATTTTTTACATACGTATATTTTGTTTTGTCAAAAGCATTTAAAGCAACCTCTGGCTGTGTGTAGGTCGATATTTTTTTTACAACTTTTTTGGTGACAATTGGCTTTTGCAACGCTCCACCGTAAACCCAGCCAAGATTTTTACCATTATAAGACACACAGAAGTAGTGAGTCTTATAGACTTTTTTTGCCTCTCCCGTAACCGTAACTACTTTACCGTGATAATTCTTACCATAGTGCGTTAACTTGCCTTTTCCATAGTCGCCACCTGGCACGTGGTTATAGAAATTGTTCGTAGCTGCTAACTTTACCTGGAGGGTCTTTGCAGAAAGCTTAGTATAGTATGTCGTTGGATCACCAAGATATCCCGACCAGATCCATCCCGTATATCCCGAGGGACTCTTAACTTCATAGTAAAGTTTTCCACCTACTTTTGCTGAACGTAATAATGTAAATTTGCTAAAACTATGTACATAATATTTAGCCTTCAGTATGTACTTACTGTGACTTGCTGATTTTAACGTGTAGATTCTTTTTTTATTCGATTTGGCACGGTAAGTCCGAATAACAACCTTAGCAGTATGGCTAACCGCCTTATTTCCAGTAACTGTGTGTGTCGCACTTGCATAAGCTGGTGTTGACAACGCAAGTATTGCAATAATAGTAAAAATTGCCTGCGAAACCCTTTTTTTTAACTGAATAGACATTTTATCTTCTCCCCTTATATCCTCAAACAATTTATTTTACCATGTCATATAATTTGTTTTTACCATTTCCACCTAATAGTAATCACATTGAAACATTAGAAAGCTTCTTTACTTACGAAAATATAGCTGGTAGGATAAATAGGTAATCTTATTGAGAGGAATATTCAAAATGAATACAAGATATCTTGATATATTAAAACAACGTCGTTCCATTTATAATTTAGGTAAAAATGTGACCTTGCCCGAAGCGGACATTAATGAATTAATTGAAACTGCAATTAAACAGTCGCCCACTTCATTCAATGCTCAAACAACCCGTGCCGTAATTTTATACGGTGCCAAACATGATCAACTCTGGGACATTGTGGCCAATCGTTTAAAGTCTGAAGTTCCTAACGAACAAGTATATGCTAGCACAAAACAAAAAGTAGCCACTTTTAAAGCCGCTTATGGGACTATTTTATACTTTACTGATCTCAGTGTTGTTGCTGACTATGAAAAGCAAGTACCTTTGTATGCCGCAAATATTGCTCCTTGGGCAGAACAAGGGATTGGCGGCGCTCAACAAAATGTTTGGACGGCACTTGCCGATAATCACATTGGTGCCAATTTGCAACATTATAATCCATTAATTGATGGCGAAGTTCGTCTTGCATTTAATATTCCCACAACTTGGGAATTACGTGGACAAATGCCATTTGGCTCAATTGAAAAGCCGGCTGCCGACAAGACATTTGTATCAGATAATGATCGATTTAAGATTTTGAAATAGTTACTTCCATTTTTATTATTTCTCGATATGCTTGGGATAACTGATTGTTTAATTACTTTCGGTTATCTCTTTTGTTTTGCATAATTGCCTTCTATTTATCAAATGTTTTCTTTATAATTAATAAATTGAATATTTTTTTACAAATTTATGAGAATAACAATTATACTGAAACAAGGGTAGGTTATTTAAAAAAATAGGAGGAGATCATGACAACATTCGCGCTTATTTTGACTGGATTAATCGGCCTTGAGCATTTAGGAATCATGTTTCTAGAAATGTTTGCAGGTCCACACACACAAGCAAATGCATTTGATATGCCAATTACCTTTTTGAAACAGGAAAATGCCCAAATTGCACTGAGCAACCAAGGTATTTACAATGGTGCCCTTGGCCTATTAATTATTAGTTCATTGTTCTTATTTAATGGCGTAACATTACTAACAGTTATGCGGCTGCTAATGTTCTTTATTATGATCGTAGGAACTTACGGCGGCTTGACAGCAACCAAGAAAATTTTTATATTACAGTTATTACCAGCTGCTGTGACCTTTATTTTGCTCTTTTTGTAAGACTGTTCTCAAATATTTGAGGAATGCTACAGAAATCTAAATAGACACGCCTACCGCGGAATAAACATTCCGCATTCGGCATGTCTTTCTGTTCTCTAATTTAGTTTAGGACAGTTCGATAAAGTAATAAATAGAATCTAAGTTCGCCTACTGCGGGGAATTCTCCCGGCTTACGGCGAACTTAGATTCTATTTGTTACCACTTTATCTCACTCACTGCACAAAAAAAGAACCCAAGATCTTCTCATTTCTTGGATTCCCTTATGAGGAAGTTCCCCAACCTTTTAATACTGTACTTTTTGAAATAACCTTACACCTTCACAACTTTCATATTTGTTTCGTAAGAACCCGCATGACATTTCATCTTCGAACATCTGCTATTCTTACTAATTGTGCTTCATCGGCCTTTGTTCTAGCCCACTCGCATTATCCATTATCTATCTACTGGTGCGATTCAAGTAGTCTCCCACTGATTCCACACTTTTGTCGAGCCTTAGCGAACTTTTTGACCGTTTATCCAGTTTATCTTACCGATGTTGAAAATCCTCCAACAAACTAAGGTGTTTCTCCGTTAACCGACTATCTCTGCAACAATCTCAGACTTCTTTTCTACATCACGTCTGTAGATGATGTTTTTAAATTTTCGTTTATCAGATTGGTTCAAATTTAACCAGCTAACCTTCAATATGAGAAGAACTTTTGGTTGGGGATTAACCCCTTCCTCACTTATAATACTACCACAGAATGCAAACGGTTACAATTAAAATGCTTCACCCATTTTCCTTAGTTTCTGCCAATCCTCATCGGTCATTGCATACAACCCATCGTTCACCATTTTACCTTCTAACTGACTATGATTTCGTAAAACACCCTCCTTTTGCATGCCAATTTTCTCCAGCACCCGGCTCGATTTTTTATTATCCACGCAATAGAGTGCATACATCCGTTTCAGGCCCATTTCATCGAATCCAAGCTCCAAAATTTGCGTTGCAACTTCAGGAGCATAGCCATTTCCCCAAAACTTCCGTCCAATCGCATAACCAATTTCGGCACTTAAATTATGCGTATCTAGATGCATTTCGGCGTTGCCAATAAACTTGCCTGTCTTTTTAAGCACAATTCCCCATTTACCGATGGGCTCTTTGACAAAATAATTTAAGATCTCACGCTTGGTATCATCCAAATTATGATGAACTTCAAACATATACTTGACCGTTTCTGGATCACTTGTATACTCGTACATATCTTCAGCATCTTCAATTGTCACCGGACGTAAATATAAGCGCTCCGTTTCTAAACAATTATTCAACAAAAGTTTTTCTTCCATATTCATTACAAAACCTCCCGCTGTTGCAGCCAATCTAGTTTATTAAACATTAAAAGCCAATTTGAAAGTTACTATTGATTTTATAATCCCATAAAAACAAGTTGTTTTTCATTAAAATTAGGTTAAACTAGGTTTATGACAATTCTAGAAAAAGAGGTTTTTTCATGTATACAAAACGAATCCAAGCACTGCAAACTAAATTAACTGACTTAAAAGTTGATGCAATCTTAATTGAGAACCGATTCAACCTGCTTTACCTATCAGGCTTTGATGGTCTTGAAGATGACGGCCGTTTACTTGTGACTACTGACAACGCAACGTTAATCACCGACGCTCGCTATGAAGAGGATCTTCATGAGCGTCTCGAAAAAGGCATTAACCTTGCCATTACCCGTGATTATATGAAAATCATCACTAGTGTGGTCACTA
The DNA here is from genome assembly GCF_003533255.1 of Pediococcus sp. Taxonomy (NCBI): domain Bacteria; kingdom Bacillati; phylum Bacillota; class Bacilli; order Lactobacillales; family Lactobacillaceae; genus Pediococcus; species Pediococcus sp. The sequence goes on along the minus strand of NZ_DOEM01000033.1, from coordinate 15,322 downwards.
AACAGCAGGTCCACAAGTTAGCTTTTGAAGACAATCTCAAGTATTCCGTTTATGTAAAACTGACCCACTTACCTGGAGTCACCTTAACTGCAACTTCACAAGTCGTCGATATTCTCAGAGCTGCTAAAGGTCCTGAAGAAATCCAAGCCACCACCAAAGCCATTGAGCTTTCCTCTCAAGGCTTCAAGTATCTCCTCACCCAAATTCACCCGGGCATGACTGAAATCCAAGTTGTGAACAAACTGGACATCTGGATGAAGGATCATGGTTCCACTGGTGCTTCGTTTGATACAATCGTGGCTAGTGGTCCCCGTGCGGCAATGCCTCATGGAGATGCCACTACTAAAGTACTTAAAACTGGAGAAATGATTACCATTGATTTTGGCTACTATTTTGATGGTTATACCTCAGACATTACCCGTACCATTTCACTAGGCGAACCTGATCCGAAGCTGAAACACATCTATGAAATTGTCAAAGAAGCCCAACAAAAAGTCATTGATGCCATCAAACCGGGCGTCGGTGGCAAAGCTCTTGATAAAATTGGTCGTGATTTTATTACTGAACAAGGTTACGGCAAAGAGTTCAATCATGGTATTGGTCATGGAATTGGACTAGATATCCATGAATATCCTCAAAGTTACGGCGCGATGCCTGAATACAAGGTGTCTCAAAACGAAATTTTAACCGTGGAACCAGGAATTTATGTGGCGAATCTCGGTGGCATCCGGATTGAAGATGACGTGCTTGTGACCAAGGACGGTTGTCAACGACTCTCGGATATTACCCACGATCTCATTATCTTAAACTAATTAACTGAAATTAAAATGCCTGTTAGTGAAGAAATATCAATTCGATAATTTCTCACCAACAGGCATTATTTTATTATGAATGTTTAACAGCTTGAAAACGGCTTTGGAGCCACGGTACCATTCGAGCATAAATCACACCTGTGGCAATTCCAACGATAACACCCTTAATTAGGTTAAACGGCAAGACGCCGTACAGTACCATGTTGAGTGTTGAAATACTGATCTGGAAACTCACCAGCTTAAAGTAGATTGGTAACAGAATGAACAGATTGGTCAGGCTCATAAAGACCGCCATTAAAACTGTCCCCAAAATGATTCCCCGAACCAAAAATCGGGCTTGCTGTTTAATCCCTTGATCCATGTGTTTCTTCAAAGAATAGTAAATTGGTAATGCAAAGCACATTGTCGCCAAGAAATTGGCAATAATGCCAATCACACCAACCATGCTGCTATCCTTAGTCACAATATCCAACAAACCTGCAACGGCCGTCGTAACCGCTCCTGCGCCTGGTCCATAGACCAACATTGTGATAAGAATTGGAACATTGGCAAAATCGATTTTCAAAAATGAAAATCCTGGCAAAATTGGAAAACTAAACAATAATAAAACATAAGAAATCGCAGCCATCATTGCGATGACCACTAAACGCGGAACATTTTTGTTACCCATGTGAGACATCCTCCTTGAAGGACTCATCCCAGGTGAATTATTTTTACTCATAAAAAATGACCCTTTATACTATTTCAGAGTATAGAGAGCCAATTGAATTTTTAGTAAGCTAAATAACCCAATCTTCTTTATCTAGACTTTAACTATCGGTATCGGCATTTCACCGATTCAACCATCACGCGGATGGGTCGTGGACTGTATAACCACCGGTCGGGAATTTCACCCTGCCCCTGAAGACGAACCTTATTTAATTTTCAAGAGTAATGTTACACTACTTTCAATTAAATAACTAGTAATTTGTATTTAGAATGATTTTGTACTACCTTGCATAATTTCAGCACCCTTATTGGTTAGTAAGTATGAACTACCATCACTAGTAAACTGCATACCTTCAAATTCCCGTTTAGCACTAAACTGAGTTGACTGAACATCAGACTTCTTTAGTTTTCCTAATTTAGAAACAGGGACTGAAATAACACTATCATCGGCAATCATGTACAGGCGATTGCGCTTCTTGTTGTATGCAAGTGACTGAGTTCGTGGACCGGGAGCATACTTAATACCTTGCATAACCAATTTAAATTTAACTGATTTAGTGTAAATTTTGCCTTTGAATAATTTCAAACTGCGAGTACCAGTTTTTGAATCCAAGTAGGCATTCCCAGATTTATCAAACGCCAAATTTAACCCACCAGCAATGTAGCCACTCTTGCTCTTGAAACGGAAATTGATTTTCTTATCTGGCTTTAACGTACTGATTTTGACACGTTGAACATTTGCCTTAGTTGAGACATGATTCCCAGCGACCAATCCGGTTCCAACAAACCAAAGATGTGAACTATCTTTTGGATTATATGCCAAAGATTGTCCATGACCAAAGTTCTTAAACTTAGGCCCAACTTTGACGGCTTTTAGAACTCTTTTATAGGTTGTATTTTGATTTTGTGTTGGATATTTTTTCGCATTGGCATTATAAAATGTAGCTCGACGAATCATATCCATTTTACCGGATTTTGTAGCACCTAACGCCCGCAACTCTTTCAGATTATACCTTGTAATCCAAGCGTACGACCCACTGGTACATAAAACATAAGCTGTATTCGCACTGGTCATCGCAAAACTTTGTGGATTTCCCCAACTTAACCCTTTCCACTTAGTAACTGGCAAAAAATAACTTGATTTAAAGCTAACTTTTTTGTTACCTTTTTTATAATTTACAGAATCTGGTCTTGTTTGAAAGGTAGATTTTTTATACCCAGATGCATATGAATATTGTTTCTTAGTTGTAAAGTTACCAGTTAACTAGTAGTTACTGTTACTAACGTATTTGAACTTACTGGCAGAGTATGATGATAGTGCGTTACTTTTTTGCGTATAAGTCGCCGCAAGCGCAGAATCTGCCAGGCCCAATGTCACTAATCCTACAGCTAATCCACAAATTAGGCGACGTAAAAATTTTGATTTTCTTTCCATATAAATAGCTCCCCTGCTATGTATTTAACACCACTAAGTGTGGCACTAAATAGTACGCAGGAGCTCATAAATTACTGAAATGTGACCTATGAATCACTTTTTTCTCGTAAAATAAATTTGGTAGGTTGACCTTCCCGGATTACCGCAACCAAATTTTTGCTTTCTGAAATTCCCTCAACGGCTCCAAAGTCTAATTCATAACCATCTTCAAGGATGTTAAAATCACGTAATCGATCGCCAATTAAATGTTTCAATGCATTTGTCATTTCTTCATGTTTAGAAGATTTTTCTACCGCTACACTAAGGGTATAGCCAGAATCTACATAAGATTGAATCATTGATACCTTCATCAAAGTATGATAGGAGTATTTACGATGACGACGTTCTTCAGAGGATTTGGTTGGGTGAATGTATCCCTTTTTTTCCCAATACCTCAGTTGGCGTTGAGAAACTTTCGTCGCACTAGCAATATCGCCAATTCCCAGAAGAAAATCATGAGTTTTCATAATATTTTTTACTCTTTGAATAAAATCAGAATTCATTTGTTTTTTCATTCCATTTCTTTTCAGATTCTATTTAATATCTTTACAAATTATAACGAACTTATAAGAAGAAAACGTATTCGTTAGAATAACTAACACTAATTATATATATTTTAACATTATTGTCAAATTAGTTGACGATAAAAAGTAAATGGCCTATATTAGTTCTTGAACATTTTTTTTACGAAAGGAAGCATCATTTTGGGAAAAGCAATCGATACAAATGGAAAACCATATAACCGTTCCCTGCTTGTTGTGCTCCTCTTAGTTGGCTCATTTTGTACGGTATTGAATCAAACGATTCTTTCTACCGCCTACCCAACTTTAATGAAGAGTTTCGACATCACCACCTCAACGGTTCAATGGTTAACAACCGGATTCATGTTAGTTAATGGAATTATGATTCCAATTAGTGCGTGGTTAACATCACGTGTTAACTCAAAGACCTTATACGAGAGTGCTATGACAATTTTCTTACTTGGAACAATTGCCTGTTACATTGCACCTAGTTTTCAAGTACTTTTAATAGGTCGTCTTATTCAAGCCTTAGGCGTTGGTGTCACAATGCCCCTCCTACAAACCTTGATGCTTTCAATTTTCCCGGCACAGAGCCGCGGAACAGCAATGGGTCTTGCCGGATTAGTTATCGGTGTAGCACCTGCAATTGGTCCTACTCTTTCTGGATGGGTAATCGATACTTACCAATGGCGTGTCCTTTTTGGCATGTTAATTCCAATTGTCATCATCGTCATTATCGCCGGATTTTGGTTCATGAAAAACGTTTTACCAACCAAAAAATCTAGTTTGGATTGGCTATCAGCTGCGCTTTCAACGATTGGCTTTGGATCTTTACTTTATGGATTCTCAGAAGTTGGAACTGAAGGTTGGGGAAGTACAATTGTCATTGCCAGCCTAATTATTGGGGTTGTTTTCATCCTATTATTTGGATGGCGTCAATTAACCCTTGATAATCCATTCTTGGAATTAAGGGTTTTGAAAAACCCAGAATTTTCTGTTTCAGCTTTGCTTAGTTCAGTTTCCAACATGGCCATGGTTGGTGTTGAAATGGTTTTACCTCTCTATCTGCAGATTGTGCGGGGAGATTCTGCGTTGGAATCCGGATTAACACTGCTAGCCGGAGCTTTAATGATGGGTGTAATGAGTCCGATCACCGGACGGATTTTTGACCGCATTGGCGCACGTCGTTTGGCAATTACAGGGATGTTCTTATTAACTATCGGAACCATTCCGTTTGCCTTTATCACACGCACCACACCTGTCATTTATATCACTGTATTATATGGTGTTCGAATGGCCGGAATTTCAATGACCATGATGCCAGTTACTACTGCTGGGATGAATGCTCTGCCATTGCATTTAATGAGTAACGGAACTGCCGTAAATAACACGCTTCGTCAGGTAGCCTCATCTGTAGGAACAGCTATATTAATCAGTATTTTGACTAATGTGACCAACAATCAAGCACCTGAAAAGAGCTTGCTTAAATCAGCACCATTGAACTATAAAAATGATTTTATGAATGCAACCCTAAGTGGCTATCATGCTGCATTTGCCGCTGCTATTGCCTTTTGTTTAATTGGACTTGTCGTTTCCTTCTTTGTAAGTGGTCGAAGCCCTCGTTCAATCAAACCAGAAAAAGTTGTTAACGGAGGTGAGAACTAATGATTATTGTTGCAGTTGTAGTTCTTGCCATCGACCTGTTCATCAGCATGGTAAGTATTTCAAAACCATTTATACGATGGACAGTAAGTATTGTTTTAGCAGCGTTGTTGGGTCTCTCACTTGTCTTGATCGTTTTAAATGACAGCGACCACTTTGGCATGGAGAAAGTCACAACGACTAAAACAACAGATCTTATTTCCGTTTCGCCTTCTAAACAACTTAAAATGTTGCTATATCAAGATGTTGGAACTTCCAGTAAGAATCGCGTTTACATCTATAAAGAAAATGCCTCTCAAAAGAAACCGACCACAACTAACCCAGACCCTTCCAAAACTTCTAATAAAGTTAAGGTGATTTCTGGCACTCCACGTGTTGTCACCAAAACAACGCGGTGGGTTTATAAGAGTTCTGGCTATAAACTTTGGTTCGGTATTGCAGGTAATGATCATAAATTAGTAAAGCATCGCAATGCACTTGAGATCAATAAAGATTGGCTAACTTTGAGTTCAGCTCAGACTAAAAAACTTCAAAAATTAGTTAAACAAAATTCAACAAATATGAAAAAAGAAGCAAAAGCTTATGTGACAGCTGCAGTTAAAAAAGCCGTCACAGCGGCTATGAAGAAAGATCCGACAATGTCAGCTGCCAAACAAAAGGCTTTGACAACTGAAGCAACTAAAAAAGCCACTGCTGCTTATCAAAAGCAGGCAATGGCAAAGATTGTGCAAGAAGTTACGAAATAAATATTCCAAAAAAAGTGTTGATATTAATTTGTAGATTATTTTAGACGACCAATTTTGGTCGCTGATAATTAATCAAATTATATCAACACTTTTTTATTTGACAAATTCTTTATTCTTGATAGAATATTGATTTCCTGCCGTAATATCATACTGAATTAATTTATAATCTTTTAAGGTTGATTTAGCCTTCTTTGATAAGTTTTTATATTCAATATAATTTCCACTTGCAGACATGAATTTATTCCTTTCTGCCGCTGGTACGTATTTATTTATTTCCGTCAATAGAGCCACATATGGATCAACTTTGGTATTCGTTTGCTTAAACATCATGGGTGTAAACATATTTGGTGAAACAACTTTTGTGTTGCTAATTTTCTTATGTTTAAAATTGCTGTAAATAAAATAATTTGTCTGATGAAGCTTATTATCGTACTTAGTCAGATTTTTACCACTAACCAATCCACCCTCATATAATCCAGGTAGATGATCGCCATACCACACAATTGTGACATGCTTTTTCATTTTTGAAACTTTGCTAACCAACATTTTCAAATCTTGGTCTGTATAATTCAGGCCTTGCACGTACGATTCAACCGAGTTCAAACTTGCCTTTGTCAAATTTCCACTTGCCTTAAAATTATTTTTGGCATATGTACCCAGTGTATATGGCATATGATTTTGCATCGTTGATAACTGAATAAATTGGCCTCTGTTGGTCGTATTAATTTGCTTCAATAATTGTTTATACGCTGAATCATCGGATACATAGTTTGATTTACCAAGCTTGCTTGTATAGGTTAACTTGTCTCCAGTAAAGCTGTAGAAATGTTGAAAACCAAATTTTTTAAAAACATTTTTCCGATTGTATGTGACTCCAGAATATGGATGAATTGCCGTTTTTATCTTAAAATAATCAGTAATAACAGGTAAATTATTCACTTTTGGCACTAAGAACACATAAGGCGTTGCCATTGAGGGATCAAAGTTATTCATTGACAATCCAGTCAACGCTTCAAATTCAATATTTGCTGTTCCTCCACCATAACTTGGACTGTACATTAATCCAGAGGTATTGCTTTTTTCCAAAGATTGTTCATACGGAATTGGATTTGCAGACAATTTGACTGTTGGTAACATTCTTGGATCGGCATAGCTTTCACTTAAAACATAAATAACAGTTTGCTTCTTCAAAGAACCATTCGTTCTTGTTTTATTAATTTGACTTGCAACTTTTTTGTACTTCTTCACAACCTTGTTAATTTGGGCTTCTGAATAATCACTGGGCTTGTCCATTGTTTTAATAATGACTGTACTCATAAATGTAATTGCAGGACCATACTTTTTTGTAGACATTTCAAGCGCTCCAGGATGTGCACTAAAACCTGCTTTACTTAATACAGACATCAATGGATTGCTATCTGTCACTTTCTCATCGTCCCAGTTAATTAAATTCATTTTGTTTTCAGTTTGTGCAAAAGCAAACAATAAAAAGCCAGATAGGAAAAGAACTACTATTCTAACTGGCCACCGAAAAATGGGGCCTTTCAGTACAAACCGTTGTAGTACTACAGCAAGAATTATGACTACAACAAACGCGGCAATTAATCCATAAACTACTTTCAAGTTCACCATTTGAGCTATATCTGGTAATGATTTAATCATCCCAAAATCAGGACGAATGATAGGTTCATCACGTGCCATTAGTTTGGCATAATTTGCATAGCTCAGAATCATCATTAGCATTATAAAAATAAAGTTAGAATACCAGAAACGATTAAATATGCCTTGAATGAATAAATACAGTAGGGTTACAATAAACAGATTTATCAATGCTAGATAAAGGGAATTGCCTTGACTGGTTTGTAAGGACACAAGCCCAGTGTCTAAAAATTGAAGGCCATCATAAATCAAATAACTGATACTGATAACAAATACTGCAATTGGCAACGTTACTTGCATAGTTCTCTGCCCAGAGTATAATTTTGCAATCCCAAATGACTCAATTAGAACAGCTACTAGGCCAATAATTAATGTAATTAGGTAAAATTCTAGTAGAGAATAAATTGTGGTTAAATTTGCAATTTGTAATAAGGTATATTTAACTAACACCTCATACACTAAAGGGTTTAGAGCTAACAAGGAGATTCCCAAAAATATTCTTGTTACAACAAGAGATTTGAAAGTTGTTAGTGAATTAGTGGCTCTTGGAAATAGTTCCCAACTTGTCACCGTCATAAAAGCCAAAACAATCAATAAGGCATCCAACAAGTCATTCCCAGAATCTTTCCAGTCCAAAATTAAAACTGCTATTAGTAGTATTGCTAATACGGGGGTCGCTACATATGAAAATTTGTATTGAACTTTTTCATTTTCTAAAAGACTTGCACTCAAGAAGCTTAGTAACCCCCACACCGTCATAAGAGCTAAATTTCTACTAGGATAAAGTATTGAAAATAAAAATGTTGCTAAACTAATTCCACCCAAACAGAGAATAATTGTCCTTGGAGATAATTTTAATTGCCCCATTATTGCTAGCAAAAGTGAGCCAGCCAGTATTGTTGCAGTAAACCAATAAGTTTTTTCCAAAAATGGTAAAAAAGCTGCTATAAAAGTATTCCTTTGAATACTTTGAACATTTACCGCAAATACAAAGCCAGTAATTGGTAGTGTATAAGCTAGCACTTCACAAAGTAATTTCACAACGCCTTTAAATGAAACTTTCTTTAATTCAATCGTGCTCCCCAAAGCGCCTGTAATGCCAATGATGCCAATGTTTCGAAAAAGTGAACTGAACCTTATTAACTCAGAAAAGCCCTCACTAATTTTTGGTAATTGTACATTAAGCAATAATCTGCTACACATTGAGAATAACAACAAGAGTATAGAAATACCTCCTGCTACTAATGATTTTTTGGTTATCTTTGAAAATATCATATAATTCTCCTTCATACTTGCCTGCAAAAAATGTTTTTCATCATCAAAAATGAGTATAAATCATCGGATTTTGTTGCATTGACAATTTATACTCACTTAATTACCGCTATATAATCAAATTCTTCCAAAAGTATTATTCAGCATTTTTCCATACGGCATCAATAACTTTTTTGGTTGAAGTACCATTCTCAATATATCCGTATTTGTTATAAAACTGTTGATATTTAGACTCATAATTCTTTTCCACTTGGTCAATGTGTTGAACCGCATCAATCAGTTGATCTGTATCATACAAAAGAGGGCCTGGTGCCTCTGCTTCAAAGTCAATATAAAAGCCACGCAGATTTTCTTTATAGTCTTCATAATCATACGTATAAAATAACAAAGGCTTTTTAGTGATTGCGTAATCAAACATGACGGATGAATAATCAGTTACACACATATCAGCTAACAAGTATAATTGTTGCACGTCCGAAAATTTAGAAACATCTATGAAGAAATCTTTAAAATAATCTGGAATATACAACTTAGTTTTCACAATAGCATGTTGCCTAAATAACACAACATAATCTTCGTGTAAAGCCTTGTACATTGCCTCAATATTTAGATTTAATTTGAAGTCCTGTTTCCCCGCACTTGTCTTGTCATCATCCCTAAATGTTGGTGCATACAGAATAACTTTTTTATTGTTAATGCCCCACATATTACGTAGCTGCCTGAGGATTTCGCCTTTTTCGTTGTCACTCAAAAAGAACACATCATTTCGTGGATAACCAACTTCAAGAATTTTAGCTTTTGGTAGAAATGCCGATTCAAACCGTTCGGTAGCATAATGACTTGGTGAAACGAGATAATCCCATTGAGCATTCACTTTATTCATTCTAGGAACATAGCCGGCATCCTTATCTGAAAAACTATCCACATCATTCATCATTTTTTTCAATGGTGTTCCATGCCAAGTTTGCAAAAATGTTGTGTGCTTTGGTTTGTGGATGTAATATGGAAAGTTTTGATTATTTACCCAATACTCTGAAGTTGCTAAATAATAAAAATATTCCCAACTAAAGCGTTTGATAATTTTCAAGCGATCATCTTTTTCAATATCGTAACCATTATATATCCAAATGAATTTGTATCCTTCAAAAAAAGGATCAGTTAACATTTTTTGATAAATTTGTTTTGGGCTATCCGAATATTGCTTGCCAATCCCACTTTCAAAAATCACTTGTTTCGGTTTGATTCGGCAAAAGACTTTCATAAAACTGTAGACAAACTGCATAATTTTAAAATAATGCCTAGATTTTCTAAACCGATTAAAAGCTTTATTAAAAACAAACCCGTATCGAAGCCGTTCAAAGGTGGTTTCTTTACCAATGCTTTGAATACCTTCAAACACTCTTTCGGAATTATTCAGGTCTTTTTTCAATAAAAATTTACCGGATTTTTCTTTATTAATTTCAGATATTTTAAAATCACGTTGGTGAGCTCTTCTTAGGCTTTCAATTACCTGATCTTCACTGTAGACGACATCACCCGGCAAATCGTGTTCCAAGTTTAAATGAGATCCCTTTTTTCCGAGAAAACGAACCTGATCAAATTCATAATAAATAACTGGTTTATCAAGAAACGAAAAATCAATTCCCACACTAGAATAATCAGTAAGCATCAGGCAAGACTCTTTGATCAAATCTTGAACCATTGCTTTCCCTTGGCTGATTGGTATCACATAATCTGGAATATCAAAGTAATGCAAGAACTGCTGAGCATTAGGGTGCAAGCAAAATAGAATTTTATATCCTTCATTTGCTAGCTCATGAAAATATGAATGATTAATCAGACTATTGTAAATCGATAAATAATTACTTTTTTTAAACGTCTCATCATCACGAAGCCAGTCGCGCCAAGTTGGAATAATGAGGATTTGTTTTTTTACTTTGGTACCTTTCAAAAATAGTTGGTCAAATCTTGGCAGGCCAGAAACAAGTACACTATCTGCCGGATATTTGAGATCGTTTACCACAATGTTTTTCTCACGCGTTGAGCTGGTTACAAAAACATCTGCATAAAAGGTATCAAACATCCGTCCATTAATATCAACCAGATTCTTGGTTCCTAAGACACCGTGTTGCAAGAATACAATTTTAGCCTTAATCAGTTTCAAGAAATCTCGATTAATTGTTGGCAACAAGATTTTATAATCGTGTGTCCCACAAATTACCTTTGCTGAATATGCGACCCTAAAATGTTCTGCCGAGTTAAAAACAACCACATGATCTGTCGTTTCAAAATGCTGCCGATCTAACGAAGTTTCATCTAATACGTAATAGGCATTAATTTCCGGATGGTTCTTTCTTAAATATTTAAAGAAAAAATATCCATTATCTTGGGCTTTATTACTTTTTTCGCCAATTAACCAAACGTTATCTTCTTTAGATACCTTTTTTTCAAGAACCTTCTTATATGTTGCAATAGCTTCGTCGTTAAACACATTACAATACATTGCTAAGTTATTGCCCTTCAACGTAAAGTAGGGTGTCAATTCAACATTAAAGTCAGCCGTTTTAAGGATCATATTTCCTCTTAGGCTCTGCTTTACTTTTGCTCTGGGTCTTCCCAATCGATGTCCTAAGATTTCGTTATAGCCTTCTACTTCAACAGAAATATCAAAATCTAACACATCTCGAATATAATCAATACTTTTAACAGTATCAGCTAATTCTGTTTTTGAAATATGAAATGAAAAGTTATATCTATTTCTAGTTAAATTTTTATTTGTACTTGAGAATTCTAGCTTTCCAGGAAGTTGGCAAGTGTTATCAATACTTCTCAAGTAGAAATCTATAGATATTTTTTTTCACTTTAAGAAAATTAGTAGTTACGTTACCTGAAATATTTATTGATTCGTTATCAATAGAAAAACTTGATATGGTTTCTTGCCTTACATATATACTATCTGGTACCGCTGTATTAAAGGAAAATACTAAAAAACCATTTCTAGTAATGTACGGAGTTATAAAATCAGTTCCATATGAATAAGCATGTAAGTTCTCTACACGCAAGTCAGCTTTTTTTAAGTTAAGCCGGGCTGGTTGTATTTCTAAATTTTTTTCATCATCAAGAACACTCGCAGACACATACTCATTCAAAACCTGAACGTCTAGTTTGTTACTATTAATTTTTTGCTGGTTCAAATCTATAATAAGCTTCTTTAGATCAATAAAAAATTCATTTTCATGAACAGGATCTAAGGTTTGTAGCTTTTTTTCTGAGTAAACAGGAGAAATAAACAATTTAGTTAATTTTGTTTCTTCGTTAGCTACTGATATTTTTAACTGATCATCTGTTTGAACAAGTGAAATAGCAAAATTACTAATGATCAAAACTTCCTTCCCTTAATTCAAAAGATTTAAAAAAAATTTAATTCTGCTCTCTGACCTACAAAGTACATTATACTTTAAACTCTTATATCATGCCGTAGTTTTCAACCACTGCATGATATAATTTGCAACACTTTCAGAGCTTCTACCAGAATTATAAGCACAAAATTTCTTATAAAAACTTTCCATTCTTGCTGATGGCTTATTGTTCTCGCCTAAACTTTCATCTACTAAGTTAAACAGTTGATTCTGATTCCAGGCAATTTCTCCTGGTAAATCAGTTTCATAGTTTAAATAAAATCCTCGAAGGTCATCTTTATACTCATGATAATCGTATGGGAAGAATACAATTGGCCGTTTTAGGTACGCGTAATCAAAGAAAACAGATGAATAATCTGTAATTAACACATCCGATATTAAATATAAATCTGAAATATCTTGATATCTTGAAAAATCTAACACTTTACCATCGTACTTACTTAAATCTAGTTGACCTATAATCAAGTAGTGCATTCGTAAAATTAAGATGGCATTTTCGTCCAATTTTTCAAGTAATTTATCAATTGCAAATGGCATTTTAAATAGGTATTCACCTTTTGCCGCAAAGGAATTATCTCGATATGTTGGCGCATACATAACGACTTTTTTATCACTGGGAATCCCTAGTTTTTGTTTTAAGTTGCGAATTTCATCTGAACTTGAATTAATTAATTTATCATTTCGCGGATAACCCACTTCTAAGAACTTATTGTGATAATCAAAAGCCTTCCGGAAAATATTTGTTGAATAATCATTTGCAGACACTAACGCATCCCATCGATGCGTTTCGTTCACAAAATTTTGGTGGTACATATCAGTCGTGGTATTTGGCATAGTTACCTTCTTTATATCCAAACCAAGCTTTTTTAAAGGTGTCCCGTGCCAAGTCTCAATATATTGAACGTACGGCGGTTTCTTAATCCATATAGGTAACCGTGTATTAATCACCCAAACGCGCGCTCTTTGCATGCTCATAGCCCATTTCAGGCTTCTTCTAATCATATATGGAATATTATTTTTTTCACAAAACTCTTTTTGACTTAGTCTGATTGACCAAATACAATTTACGCTGGAATTATTTTTTAGTTTTTCATAAATAGCAAACGGAGAATCGCTAACTTGTCTTCCCTGAAAACTTTCAAATACTATTGTTGGATTACGATAAGGCTTAAATCTAAGCTTCATAATATTTCTAATAATTATGGTTCGTCCTCTGCGCACGAACCCTTTTAATAATTCAATTGATGAATTCATCATATTCATATATAACTTCTCCCTAAAATCTTAATCATCTGTTGTGTGTTCAACAGGACTTCACGAAGTTACCTAAACCCTGTTTATCATACTTTGTTATAATTAGTCTATGCAGGTTATTTTGTTGAAGCGAATAATATAATTATATTGTGCTTTATGCAAATAGTAAATAAGTTCCTGTATATCTTATGGGGAAAGGATGATCCGAAGTATGTCACAAATTATCAAAAAAAGTAAATCATCAAAGAAAGCAGCGTTCTTTATTTTAGCAATAATATTTATTTTCTTTTTATTACTAGCTACTGTCACTCCATTAAGTGGTGATGACTGGACTTGGGCTTCGAAAATCGGAATGCATAGATTGTCCACGGGATTTGTCGGATATAACGGACGATTACTTAGTAATATACTAGAAATTATTATTACAAGAGTTTTCTTCATTCGAATTTTCCTGTACGCAATATTAGGCACAATGTTAATAGGCTGGACAAGTAGACTTGTTTTCTATCAACATTCTGCACATGCTTGGCACTATTTATTAACCATCGGTCTTTTTCTTACTATGTCAACTGAAATATATTCTCAAACTTTTGGTTGGTTCGCCGGATTTATCAACTACATATTAGGAATGTTGCCTGTATTTTATTTTATCTACTGGCTTGAAAAACATCTACTCGTAAAGAATAAAACTCATTTACCCACATTATTTGGTATGTTCATTTTAGGAATTACTTCGTGCTTAATTATTGAAAATATAACGATCTATTCAGTAGTTTTAGGAATTGGAGCAATTGTCTACTTCTTGGTTATTAATAAATCACAGTTACCAAGCATTATTGCTTATACACTCGGTACTGTGCTTGGTGCTATAACTATGTTTAGTAACCCGATTTACGTCTCAGCACTATCTGGAAAAGACAATTTTCGCCATGTCGCATTTGGAGTACAAATGTGGAATGCAATCGTAAAAATATATTCTACTAGTATGTATAAATTTGTTTTTCAAGAAAACGGCGTTATTATCTTTATAATCAGCACTTGTTTAATTGTTTGTATGTGGCAAACAAAATCAAATTTGATTGTTTCGTTTTTGAAATTTTTGTTAAGTCTTATTCTTTTTAGTTATAGTTTTTTTGCCGCTTTTATCCGTAATTTATTTTCATCAGCAAATTTCGATTCACAACTAATACTCAATATTCTTTCAATTTTTAGTATTGTTTTTGTGGTAGCACTTTGCTTATCGCTTGTTTTCGTTAATAGTCTACCCCTACGCACAAAGTTAATCTTTTATATTGCGTCAGCACTCCTTTTGTCGGCACCATTTGCAGTTATAACACCGTATGGTCCTCGATGCGCCTTTGCAACCGTTTCTTTTATGATTCTTGCAGCGCTTGAATTAGTAAATTACATTTCTAGTTTAACCATTAAAATTGATCATACTCATAAATTTAAATACATGCCACTTATATTTGGAACGTTTTCCATGATATTTTTTTTAGGAACCATGACTGCAAACGGGTACGTTAATCATTACCGTCCTGCTGCCATTAGTTCCCAGCTAAGACAAAGAAAAACTACAGTTTATGTCTCAAGACTACCATTTCAACAATATAATTGGGATACATCCCCTATGCCTAATCGTGTTCAACATCTTGTTTATATGCGAAGAATGCATATTCCTGAAAAAACGCATAATTTAGTCTTTGTTCCTTTTAAAGATTGGAAAAAATACCAAAAATCCTTTTAATTTTGCCTTTAATTAATAATCGGACACTGGATTTAGGTCAAGAATCTG